>JAYVXJ010000383.1:0-1831 GCA_043785285.1 Chitinophagaceae bacterium | reverse complement strand
CAAAGATTCGTTTAATTTTCATCTTTCTTAATCAATAAAAAGGGAAATGGAAAAACTTGGAATTATCGGTTGCGGAACAATGGGTCATTCTATTGCCTTGACAGCGGCTTGGGCAGGTTTACCTGTTAAACTTCAAGGAATAAATAACTCTGAGACTGAAAAGGCGCAATTAGCGATAATGGATAAGCTAAGAATGCTTTCCGAGAATGGATTATTGGACCTGGATACGATTGAACTGATAAAAAACAGGATCAGCATTACACATTCAATCGATGAGATAGCCACCGTTTCATCATTTATCATAGAGACTATTCCTGAAAATATAGATCTGAAAAGGAATCTTTTCGGATATCTTGATAAAGTATGCGGACCAGATGTGATATTAGCCACGAACACTTCAGGGCTGAGCCCTTCCCTGATTGCTTCAGGCACATTGAATCCTCAAAGGATTGTCGCTTCTCACTTCTGGAACCCAGCGCACCTTATTCCATTAGTGGAAGTTATTCGGGGAGAAAAGACAAGTGATCAAACTGTAAAACGAGCCTTTGACCTGTTGATATATATGAAGAAGAAGCCTATTGAAGTAAAAAAAGAAGTTCCGGGTTTCGTGGGAAATCGTCTGCAATTCGCGCTATTCAGAGAAGCGCAATATATTTTGGAACAGGGTATTGCTTCGAAAGAAGATATCGATGCAGCAGTGACCTATGGAATCGGACGAAGGCTACCGGCGACAGGGCCGTTTGTTTCTGCCGACATGGGCGGTCTCGATGTCTTTTCGGCAATAGCTGATTATTTGTTTACTGATCTTAGTAACGCCAACTGCTCTTCGCCTACCCTGAAAAAATTGGTGGAGGACAAAAAATTGGGAGCGAAAACCGGAGAAGGATATTACAAATGGGATCTTTCATTTCTTGAAGAAATGAATCAAAAAAGAGAAAAGGAATTGATACATTTTTTGATACCCTTATATTAGTCGATAATTGAAAAGCTTTATCGGATCGCCTATCGCATATAAACCGGGAAATATTAAACAATGCCGGTTAAATAATACAATGCTATAATTAAAAACACTGCTGCCGTCTTGATAAGCGTCATCGCAAAAATATCAACATACGACTGACGATGCGTTAACCCGGTTATAGCAAGTAATGTGATTACGGCGCCATTATGAGGAAGCGTATCCATGCCACCGCTCGCCATAGAAGCGACCCTATGCAGAACCTCCGGCGTAATACCTGATTTGGCAGCCGCCGTAATCGTTCCACTCATTGTAGCGAGCGCAATACTCATCCCGCCTGATGCTGACCCTGTTATTCCGGACAAAGTAGTTATTGTCACCGCTTCATTAACGAGCGGATCCCGGATGGCAGAAGCCAATCCGGCATTTAACACCTTAAAGCCTGGAAGGGCCGCAATGACCGCACCGAAACCATATTCCGATGCTGTGTTTAATGTAGCCAGTAACGCGCCCCCGATAGAAAGATTGATACGCGAATTAAAATTTGTTTTCACCCGCTGAAACGCCAGGATCAAAACTCCTATAATACCTAAAAGCAGCGCTCCTTCAACAGCCCATATTGCCGCCAGCTTCGGTATTTCAACAGGAGATATACCGCTGATTCCAATAGCCGAAAAATCAAAACTCACCCGGTAATTGTGGATAATTAATTCAGTAAATATTTTATTGCAAATGCCTACCAGGAGTAATGGTAAAATCGCCAGAAAAGGATTCGGAAGTTTGTCAGAAGCCATTTCTTCAGGCTCATTGATATGCCCGATCCCATAACCTTCTCCTGCATTTTTCGCCCTTCTTCTGCGCCATTCCAGGTAA
>JAYVXJ010000382.1:0-1834 GCA_043785285.1 Chitinophagaceae bacterium | reverse complement strand
GTGAGCATATCTGGGGTAATTTCTCTGACGATGATTCTGATTCAAACTATATTGACGTCCATATAAAAAATATCCGTAAGAAACTGAATGCTTTTGCCCCGGTTGAATGGTTGCAAACCATCCGGGGTATTGGCTATAAAATAAAAATCTGAGGTTGAAACTATTTACCAAACTCACCCTTTTTATTACCCTTTCAAAGATGGCTATTGTTATCCTCTTTGTATTGTTGTTACCTCAACTCGTAAATAATATAGCTTTCGGGTACACCAATTATTACCTTAAAGAACAGGAGAAAAAAGTAATTGACGTAATAAATAGGAATGGCATAGATTATTATCTGCAGGGAGAAAGCAATTATGGAAGTTATACTATGTTGAAAGAAGAATATATTTCGCTGGAGCTAACCGGTAGAAATTCTATTGCGGATACTTTATTTACTTCACATCGATTGGTTGAAGGAGATACCCTCAATTACCGGATTTTGAATCACGTATTTGATTTTGGGGATAAGAAATATATGCTGGAAATTGGCAAAACGACAGCCAGTATTGACCAGTACAACCGCCCGCTCCAACGGGTTGTGCTATATGTATTGATCGGATTGATTGCATTAACCATATTAATTGATCTGGTATTTACCCGTTTACTGCTTCGTCCTCTTGGTTTTATTATAAAAACCAAGCTGGTCAACAGAAAGTTTCCCTTTAAAGAGCATCTGCCACCGGTAAAAACGTCAACGGCGGATTTCAAATACCTGGATCAGTCGCTGATAGATCTGATGGGAAAAATAAAAGTTGCTTTTGAAAAGGAAAGGGAGTTTACTTCCAATGCCTCCCATGAGTTGATGACGCCGATCAGTATCCTTCAAAGTAAGATAGAGAATCTGATGGTGGACAATGAACTCAATGAAGAATTACAGGAAAAGATTTCGGGCATGATGAAAACACTCACCCGGTTGAAGAAGATCGTTCATTCTCTGTTGTTTATTTCCCGGATTGAAAATGATCAGTTTTCAAAGTTGGATCAGGTAATACCCGGGGTATTGATAGCCGAAGTGATGGAAGAATTGGCTGACAGGGTTGAGGCCAGAGGTTTACATTTTTCAGTGAACACTTCCAGGGAAGTAATCTTGATGAACCTGAACCACGACCTGATCTTTCAATTGGTCTATAACCTGATTAATAATGCGATCCGGTATAATAGGGATGAAGGAGATATTACCATTACCGATCATTTTATACCTGGTGAATCTTATGTTCTGTTTATCAAAGATAGCGGGGTGGGAATTCCGGAAGATGAACTGGAAACCATATTCGACCGTTTTAAAAAATCCAGGCGTACTGAAGGCGAAGGGTATGGATTGGGACTTTCTATCGTACAGAGTATAGCCCAATATCATGGATTGAAAATAGCTGTGGCTTCCAAAGCAGGTAAGGGTGCAACTTTCAGTATAATCTTTCCTGGAAATATGGTTTAATTGTAACTATAACATTCGAATGTTTATGTTTTAATTCCTATCTATCAATAGTTCGGTAACTTTTTAAGATGTGGATAAGTAGAAAACTAAGTTAGGCTAGAGACAAGAAAGACATTAGAAATTTGTATGCTGATACCTAATTCTAATGCCTTTGGCAAGATCAGTGATCTTGTCCCGATGCCAATTTAAGATATACCTATAACGGAGCTAAGCAAAGGGGACGGGGAAGACTATGGCTTTCCTCGCCAAAGCAAAAAGGGGAAGCATTCTCTATGAGAAATATCAAACTGATGTATTATAATAAAATAATGACCGAAAGAATATTTTCAAACTTAGCGCTGGACCTGAATTGTAAAA
>JAYVXJ010000381.1:0-1834 GCA_043785285.1 Chitinophagaceae bacterium | reverse complement strand
ACATATCGTTGGTCTCTTTTACGTTGGTTGGTTTTTTTGCTTCCGTTATGTATCCGATTATTTTTTCGCTGGCGCTGAATTCCGTCAAGGAGCATCACGGATCTTTTTCGGGTATATTGGTAACTGGCATTATAGGAGGAGCCGTGATACCGTTGATCATCGGCTGGTTGGGCGATCACCTGGGACTTCGTACCGGCATGTTCTTTTTATACATTACACTGGGATATATTCTAAGTATTGGGTTCTGGGCGAAGCCCATTATTACCAATAAAACGGTTTCCCTTTTCCGTAAAAAAATCCGGAATAAAATGCTTCAATGATAAATTTAGCGGAAGAATACGTTATCGGCATAGATCTGGGAGGAACAAATGTGCGTTGCGGGTTAGTAAATGAAAACACGGTTACCACCATTCATTCCAAACGCATCAATAATCAGGCATCTGTGGAAGAAGTGATGCGGGATATTTTTTCTATCACAGATCTGTTGATTAATCCTTCGGTAAATGCCATCGGCATAGGTGTTCCGAGCGTGGTGGATCTGGAGCAGGGGGTTGTATATGATGTACAGAATATTCCTTCCTGGAAGGAAGTGCCGCTGAAAGCCTTAATGGAAGCGCGTTACCAGTTGCCGGTAATCGTGAATAATGATGCCAACTGCTTTGCATTGGGAGAACATTATTATGGTAAGGGGAAAGGCCACCGTTCCATGATCGGATTAACCATTGGAACAGGCCTGGGAGCTGGCATCATCATCTATAATAAATTATACGCAGGAGCCAATTGTGGTGCCGGAGAATTCGGAATGGTGGATTATCTGGATAAATTTTATGAATTTTATGCCTGCGGACAATTTTTTCAAAATGTGTATCACCTAGAAGGTGAAGTAGTTTTTGAAAAAGCAGCAGCGGGTGATGCAGAAGCTGTTCGGATGTATGGGGAAATGGGCACGCACCTGGGTAATGCGATAAAAACCATACTGTATACTTATGATACTGACCTGATCATTCTGGGTGGATCAGTCCGGCAGGCATTTCCTTATTTTTCCGAAAATATGTGGAAGCGCATTCATACCCTGGTTTATCCTCGTTCTGCAGAACGCCTTCAGATTAAGCTATCGGAACTTGAAAACAGCGGCATACTTGGAGCAGCTGCTTTGTATTATGATTCAATAGTATAAAAACCCCGGACTATTTTTTAAGACTACCGTATCTACCGGGGGAAGGCTGGTAACCATTATTTTTCAGAATGTCCGCGAGCCGTGTAAATTGTTGCCTCCCAGCCACAATAGCGCATTAATAATAAGCTGATCCTGAATGTTGTTGTTGAAAGTAAGGGATAATTCTTTGTTGGATGTATGTTCGTAGTCAATATCGTTATGCCCCATATTAAAATAGATCATCTTATAATTTTTGTTGGTCCACACCACCGGATAATATCCGCTATGCCAGATTTCGGATAATTTAGGTCCGGTTCCAAGCGGAAAACTGGTTGAGTCGATGGATAATAGTATATCAATATTCGGATTAGTTCTCAAATCGTTTGTCCATCGGTACCATTCATTCGGCGATGATTTGAATGTTTTCGGCAAATTATTTGTAACCGGATGAGTCCCGTCTTCCACTCGTAAAATAGCTGAAGTGGGTCGCCAGGTATTGCTCAGGTAAGAACCAGCTCCCAGGAATTCATTGTGGTACCAGTCCCAGTTCTGCGGGAAGTCAGAAGGCGTAAGGGCAAATCCGGAAAAATGAAATCCCATCCAGGCACCGCCATGGCCCATATAATTTTTGAATGTTTCCCTTTGGGAAGGAGAATCCGGACGCGTATCTAAAAAAAT
>JAYVXJ010000380.1:0-1839 GCA_043785285.1 Chitinophagaceae bacterium | reverse complement strand
ATAACCCGTATAATCAAAGCCACACCATACATCGAATCTATCCTTATATCTTATATATCTATCCACAACGGAATCAAATCCTGCACCGGTAGAGTAAGAAAGGATCATTGTTTTCGCAATACCTGTTTCATCCATTGTTTTCACCCACGCATCTACTTCAGCGTTTGATTTAGGATAATCATGAGAATGAAAATCTATTACCGGATATTTTGCTTTTTCAATTTTTACCTGGGCTGTTTTGTAAATTGAGACAGGATGATAGTCTTTTAATTTTAATTTGTTGACGTCCTGGCAAAAACCCGGATCAGCAAAGGAAAAGATTGCCGTTAGCAAGCAGAGTTGGGAATGAATAAATTTCAATGCCGGGGATTAGAGAATAAAAATAAGTATTGTTTTCAAGACGCAGGCATTTAGATCGTTTTGTCCTATTTACCCCCCTCCCCGTTTATAACAAAAACACGAAGTAAGATGGTCGTTAACCATGCCGGCAGCTTGCATAAAGGTCTCCTGTAAACACTTATCCTGAAAAGATGATTAAATTTATACCGTACAGCTTAGCAATAATATAAACATTCTGCAGCCTCCTTCCGGTTTTTTATTTTTTCTAATAATAGAATCGTAAAATCAAAATTTAGGCTATTTTGAGAAAAATAACGCTTACATGAAAAGTAGATGTTTTCTTCTTCTCTCCGTTTTATCCTTCATGGTTATTTGTTGCAATAAAGGCGTTGTGAATCCGGATGCGCCGATTAATTCCTATTAGTTTCAGCCAAATTAACCTTTGTGGCTCCAAACGGTTCTGTTTACAAACAATCGGACTCCATAATTTATGATGTAAATCAGAAAATGATCCGGCTGGTTGATCAATTATATTC
This sequence comes from Chitinophagaceae bacterium, assembly GCA_043785285.1. Classification (GTDB taxonomy): domain Bacteria; phylum Bacteroidota; class Bacteroidia; order Chitinophagales; family Chitinophagaceae; genus Puia. The sequence goes on along the minus strand of JAYVXJ010000380.1, from coordinate 964 downwards.
TGACCATGGAAAAACCTCCCTTAAAAAATTAAGAGAGGTTCTTCGTTTATTAATATGTAAACTGTCGGCGATTTAGGGGTACTTACACTATGACGTTGAAAATGGAAATCACTTTCATTGACAGCAAATAAACCAGGACAGGATCATTTTACCAACCTGTACCAGCGAATCGTGGGAGGTCCATCCACCCCGGCATCCGTCATAATCTTTTTTAATTCGGGCGAAGCCGCTCTTGCTTTTGCTTTTGCCATATCACTGACAGCGAAAACAACATATACCATATTGGAATCAACCAGGTCACGGGCCAATCCCCGGTCAACCAGTCCATTGGCAGATCTTACAGCGGCGCCTTCTGCATCATATGCTTTTAACCAGGTATCAAAATCTTTTACATGATGAGCTACCCTTAAACGCTCTGTTAGTTCAGTTGGGGAATCGTCATTGCGCACAACTTCAGCATAGGAAAATTTGGGTGGGCCGCTTACGCCTGCTTTCTGCATCGCTTTTTTCAGGTCTGGCAGGGTAGAAAAAGTTTTAGCCTTTTGCAGATCGTCCATTTTGTCGATGACATAAACGAGGTTGGAATCTTTCAAATCCCGTCCAATCACATAATGTGTGATTCCATAAGCTTTGCGCACAGAATCATGCGCAAAGTATTGTACTTCCCATTTATCGAAATTCTTAACCAGGTGCTGGATCAGAACGACTTTGAAAGGGGTAAATGCAGGTTTTACATCTGCAGGAGCAGCAACCGCAGCTGTGGTATCGGCTGTTTTAGTTTCTTCTTTTCCCGTTCCGCTATTGCAGGAAAGAAATAATACAACCAATGAGATTGCAATCATGGCAGGCATTCGTTTCATTTTTTTTTGTTTAGGTGATGAGAAAATAAAACTATAGAGTTAATCCGGATGCGATCGTTTCTTAGGGGAGGGAAATGGGTAAACAATTGGTTCTAGAAAGCTAA
>JAYVXJ010000379.1:0-1842 GCA_043785285.1 Chitinophagaceae bacterium | reverse complement strand
GCAACTCTTATTTCTATCCATCTGTTAATTCCAGTATTTTGTTCAACAGGATCTTTAATATGTCTGAAAAGATTGATCTGTTGAAATTAAGACTGGCTTATGCACAGGCAGGTAATGATGCCGATCCCTATAATATCTTAACTCCTTACGGTCAACAGCCGTTATACAATAGTATTCCTTCCGTATCTGAAAGTGGCCAGTTAAACAATCTGAATCTGAAACCGGAAAAAAGCAGCACGGCTGAAATAGGCGCTGAAGTTTCTCTGTTCAAGGGAAGACTCGGATTGGATGTAACCGGTTATAGCACCAGTTCCAAGAACCAGATCCTGTCCCTGCCCACTCCTTCTTCTTCCGGATATGGTGGCCAGGTAATCAATGCGGGTGAAATATCCAACAAGGGAATAGAAATTCAATTAAATGCAGTGCCGGTCCGCTTTAGTAACGGATTTACCTGGAACCTGAATATCAATTTTGCCCGTAACATCAGCAAGGTGGTATCACTCTCCCCCGGTGTCGATAGAATTGTACAATCAGCTCCTGGAGAAGATGCTTCTATCCAAGCGGTTGTTGGTCAGCGTATGGGAGCTCTTTATGGCCCTGGATTCGTACGTGTACCGGATGGTCCGTTGAAGGGTATGCCCATTATAGGAACCAATGGTCGCGCGCAGGTTACCCCTACTTCCATCTACCTGGGTAATATTAACGCTGACTGGACAGCTGGAATCACAAACCGGTTTTCTTATAAAGGGGTTTACCTCGAATTCCTGTTTGATATCAACCATGGTGGTGTGATGGTCTCCCGCTTTATCAATAAGGCAACCGGTGCCGGTCAGTTGATTGAAACTGCAGGAGCGAGGCTGAAACATGCGCCCAGTGATGTTTACAATACCGATTATTTCAGGGATGGCGGTGTTCTGCAGCCCGATGGTTCTTATGCCCGCAACCTGCAGATATTTGACGATTCTTACAGCAAAGGTTTAATTGGGACCGGTCCGCGTGACTTTTACAAGCGTTATTATGACCATAATTCCGAACAACAGCTGGTTGACCGTTCTTTTGTGAAACTGAGAGAAGCGAAGATTGGCTATAATCTGCCTAAGAGAATATATGCCAACCTTCCGATCCAGAACATTTCTTTCTCGCTGGTAGGCCGTAACCTGGCCCTTTTCACCAAGAATAATCAATTTGATCCGGAAACAGGTGCTTCTACAGGAAGTGGTCTGGTAGGTGGTTTCGAAAACCTCAGCCTGCCAACTACGAGAAGTTTTGGAGCGAATCTGAGTATTAATTTCTAATTTATTTAATTTCAAGCATAATGAACTCAAAACTATTTATCGGAAGCCTGACCCTGGGGCTATTGTTTTCCGCAGGCTGTACAAAACGTTTTAATACGATAAATCAAAACCCCAACCAGCCGGATCACATCGATAATGAACAGCTTTTTCTGCCGACCATAATTAAGAATTCTGTTCGAAATTATTCTTATATTTCCCAATTCGGAGCCAGTGTGGTCGGGGATTATTACGCGAATCAGTATAACAGCGGGTTCGATGACGCCTGGACGGCCAGTCAGACGGAAGGCAGTTTTCTCTGGAATTTTTTCGGCGTGTTAAAGGACGTTGAAAACTATCGCCTGCTCAGTCATCAAAAAGGGGATAAGAACAACGAAGGCGTCGGACTGGTTATGAGATCCTGGATGTTTCAGGTGATGACCGATAATTACGGTGATATGCCTTACAGCCAGGCTGTGCAGGGTAAAACATCGGGGATTTTTCATCCGGCTTATGACAAGCAGGAGGATATTTATTATGCCCTGATGGATTCCCTGAAACGAGCCAATAC
>JAYVXJ010000378.1:0-6265 GCA_043785285.1 Chitinophagaceae bacterium | reverse complement strand
TTACGGCAGCCGTTGAACATTATATCCGCGATGTGAAGGCTAACGACTTTCCAAATGAACAGGAGCAATACTAAACTATTGCCCCTGTTGTTTTCTATACCTGTTTGCACCTGAAAAGACGGATTATCAATAACGGATCATGATGTTGCCCTTTTACCGGATATCCGCATTCAGGATTTCATAAATCTGCAGACTCCGGTCGCCTCTTTTCAATTGAACATACATGGAATGACAACTGCCAACAGCGGTAATTTCAGCCACCACTTTCACTTTATCATAGAACATATTCTTCAACTGTTTCTTCTCTTTTTCAATGCGATTTTTCGCTGCGCGGATATCAGATGACGAACCATGGTTTGTTTTTTCTGCGAAAATTGCGATATGGCGATGGTCGTAATTGGAAGACTCCAGGTTAAGTATCTGGCAGGAACAAATCCGTGTACGGGAAGAAGCTTCTTCAGATTCTTTAGGTGAAGAAGGCAAATTCCGTTCAACCTCAGCAGAAGGTATTTCTGAAAAAACAATAGAAACAGAAAGAAAGGAATCTACTCTTTGGATAACAACAGCACTGTTTTCAGTTAAATGGTTAACCGGTCTTACGGAACCGTTCCCGGCAAAACTATGGATAAAAACCAGGGATAAAAATAACAGGGCGAATACAATTCGGATCAAAGGGTTCATGGCTACGATATTAATCAAGTGAACAATGGGCTGTTCGTGGATATTTGGAAAATGATTGAATACCGGATTTCGGGGATTGACACAAATAAAAAAACCTGTGGCAACAGGTTCATCAGTGGATACAGATCGGTTCACAAAGAATGAAATAAAAATTGAAACGGCATAGCTTTTAAGGGGAAATTTTCGGAAAATACGGTCAATTCCCAATCCGGGAACCGGCAACCCCCTTCCGCGTTTATTGTTTTACATTTACAAAGGCTATTCACCGATTTTAAACAGGCATTCATCTATAATCGGTGAAATTCATCCGGGAAACAGGTCATTAACTTTATCTCTTTCAAAAACAACTTTAGTTTTGACTGAAATCATGTGAACCGGTAAAAACAGGTTTCATTCACTTAACGTTTTTTCCCTTGAATAAAAAAGCTGCCCAGATCATAGTCCATATTGCTGCCTGGGGCTGTTTCCTGATGCTCCCCCTGATCTTTTATCCCCGTCCGGTGGATTCCTCTTTTATTCCGGAACAGGCAGTTACGCTTTTCTTCTTTATCAGTAACTTCTTTTATATCGGCTTTTATTATTTCAATACCCATATGCTCTTCCCCAGACTGCTGGAAAAGAACAAAATCATTTCTTACTACCTGATCATCATAGCCATCATGATATTTTTCGGAAGCATGCCCAGGTTGTATCAATCTTACTTCGGACATTTCCAGCGCTTCTCTACTTCCATTCCGCGACCTCCTTTCAGGAACTTTCACCCACCTATACTTTCACCCGGCTCCATTTCCATTTTCCTGCTGGTCTTTTTGTTCAGCACCGGCGTTAAAGTGATGCAGAAATGGTTGAATTCCGAACGCCGCAATAAACAGATAGAGAACGAGAAACTGCAAGCCGAACTTTCTTTTCTTAAATCACAGATCAATCCGCATTTTCTTTTCAACACCCTCAATAATATTTATTCGCTGGCAGAAAGTAAATCAGACCTTACTCCGGTGGCCGTAATGAAATTATCTAATATCATGCGCTACGTGCTTACAGAAGCAAGACAGGATAGTGTTTCCCTCGAAAAAGAAATGCAGTTCATCCATGATTATATTGAGCTTCAGAAGATCCGGAGTACGGATAAAACATCGGTCGGATTCACGGTTGTCGGCGATATTGCCGGAAAAAAGATTTCTCCGCTGATCCTGCTGCCATTCACCGAAAACGCTTTTAAATATGGGGTGAGCACCCGGGAAGTTTCGCCGATCAATATCCTGATTGAATCCCATAAAAACCATATTCACTTCAAAATCAAAAACAACAAACACAACAACGGGAAAAACAACCTGATCAATACCGGAATCGGAATAAATAATACCCGGCGTAGACTGGATTTGCTATATCCCGGGAAATATGAGCTGGATATAGAAGACGAACCCCTTACGTACACCATCAATTTAAATATTCATTCCTGATGCTTACCTGCATAGCCATAGATGATGAACCGCTTGCCCTCCAAGTATTGAAAAAATATATAGAAAAAATTTATTTTCTGGAATGCAAAGGCTTGTTCACCGACGCAGATGAGGCCCGTAAATTTTTAGAAACCGGAGCTGTGGATATTATTTTTCTGGATATTCAAATGCCCGATATCAATGGCATTGAATTTTCCAAATCCCTGACCCTGAAACATACTGCCATCATTTTCACCACCGCTTTCAGTGAATATGCCATTGAAGGATTTAACGTGGATGCCGTGGACTACCTCCTCAAGCCCATAGAATATGATCGCTTTTTGAAAGGCGTTTATAAGGCAAAGGAATATGTGGATTATCTCAACAGTCAGGAACTTCATCAGGGATATATTTTTGTAAAGTGCGACTACCAGATGGTAAAAATCTTTCTGAAGGATATCATTTATATCGAAGGACTCGACGACTATATCAAGATCTATCTTCCCCAAAGATCAGTGCTCACGCTGATGACCCTCAAAACAATCACGCAGAAATTACCCTCCAAAGAGTTCCTGCGTGTTCACCGTTCCTATATTGTGCCGATGAGCCGGATTGATCATATTAGTAAGAGTAAGATCCGGGTTGCTGATAAAGAAATCCCGATCGGCATCAGTTACAGTGAAAGCTTTTTTGCCGCCATGGAGCAGCGCCTGCAATAGGATTCCTCCCATTATCCCTATTCTTAATAACTTGCGGTTTCAAGCGCATCCCATGGAATTTCTCAAACAACTTAATATCCACTCCGAAAATAGTGGCACTTCAACAGGTAACGAATGGAAAGAAGATGGCAGACAAACACTGGAGTCTTTTTCTCCGGTAGACGGTCAGCGGATAGCTGCTATAGGTGTGACCAGTAAAGCTTCCTATGATGAAGTAGTAAATAAGGCCCGGAAAGCATTTCCGGTATGGAGAACCTGGCCCTCCCCGAAACGTGGGGATGTTGTGCGGCAAATCGGGGAAGCTCTCCGCGAAAAAAAACCGGCTTTGGGCCGTCTGGTATCTTATGAAATGGGTAAAAGCCTCCAGGAAGGTCTCGGTGAAGTACAGGAGATGATCGATATCTGCGATTTTGCAGTCGGCCTTTCCCGGCAATTGCATGGATTAACCATGCATAGCGAACGTCCACAACACCGCATGTACGAACAATGGCATCCCCTCGGCGTGGTTGGCATCATCTCCGCATTCAATTTCCCGGTGGCCGTCTGGAGCTGGAACAGCATGCTGGCCTGGGTTTGTGGAAACGTCTGCTGCTGGAAAGGGTCTGAAAAAACACCCCTCTGCGCTGTAGCCTGTCAGCATATTGTCTCCGAAATTTTTAAAAAGAACGGAGTACCGGAAGGCGTCAGTTGCCTGATCACAGGAGGCCGCGAGGCAGGCGAATGGATGGGCGCCGATACGCGAATTGACCTGATCTCCGCTACGGGATCCACCCGCATGGGCAAGGCCCTGGGCGCTCAGGTAGCAGTCCGCATGGGGAAATCCCTGCTTGAACTGGGAGGCAATAATGCCATCATCATCAGTGAACATGCAGATCTCGACATGGCGATCCTGGGTGCGTTGTTTGGCGCGGTGGGTACCGCAGGACAAAGATGCACCAGCACCCGCCGGCTGATTATCCAGGAAAGCGTTTACGAACAGGTTAAAAGCAAGCTGGTAGCAGCCTACAAGCAACTGCGGATCGGCGATCCGCTGGAAGAAAAAAATCATGTGGGCCCCCTGATTGACCCCGCAGCCACGGAACTATACCTGAAAGCCATAGAAGCATGTAAAAAAGAAGGTGGAAAATTTATTGTGGAAGGGGCCGCATTATCCGGCAAAGGATATGAAAGCGGCTGTTATGTAAAACCCTGTATAGCAGAAGCAAAACGCGGGTATAAGACGGTACAGACAGAAACCTTCGCCCCGATCCTGTATTTATTGAAATATAAAACGATCGATGAGGCGATTGAAATTCAGAATGATGTACCACAGGGCCTTTCTTCTTCCATCATGACCCTCAACCTGCGGGAAGCTGAACAGTTTCTTTCTGCCGCCGGAAGTGATTGCGGTATTGCCAATGTGAATATCGGTACTTCGGGAGCAGAGATTGGTGGTGCTTTCGGAGGTGAAAAAGAAACCGGCGGTGGCCGTGAAAGTGGCAGTGATGCCTGGAAATCTTATATGCGCAGGCAGACGAATACGATTAATTACTCTACTCAAGTGACTTTGGCACAGGGGATTAAGTTTGATTTGTAAGGATCACTTTTAAAGTTGACCGTTGACGGTTGACAGCCTTTAAGTCCGAATTCGCACCTGATATCGGTCAACCGTCAACCGTCAACGGTCAACGGTCAACGGTCAACGGTCAACTGTCAACTGTCAACTGTCAACTGTCAACTGTCAACTGTTAACCCGCAAAGCGTATAATATAATGATTACCCATCCGTTAATACTGGATACCGATATGAAATGAACTTTACCCGGATAATCAGTCGAATTTTATTTCTTTTTCTCTCCACGCTTTTGATTTCTTCCTTACCGGCCCAGATCCGGTTGGCGGCAATAGGAGGTATCCATTCCGCTAGTTTCCCGGAAACCAATTCCATTTCCGGTTTTGATACTGCACAGGGGAAATACACTTCTTCCAAAACCGGCTTTCAGCTGGGGGTACTGGCCGAGATACCGATCGGACGAAAAAATTTTTTCTTCCAGCCCGGTATAAACTTCAGCGCCAAAGGAAACCAGTATGAACGGTTTTATGATACCAGCATGGTTCAGTCAGATACCCTTTATAACCAGCATACCCTGAAATTAAATTACGTGGAGATACCGCTATTCCTTACCTATAAGATTCCGCTTTCCAAAAACCAGCGCAATCATTTTTTTCTGAGTGCAGGCCCATATTTTGCATTTATCTATAGTGCTTCACAACCATACCAAAACCGGGTGAAATTTTTTAACGACAATAAGTATACCTACAATTCCGGAACGGAGGATCTGCAAGTGGGCAATGCCACCGGTAAATATAAAACCCTGGATGCAGGCATTAATGTAAAAGCCGGTTTTGAACTGGGTAACGTTATGCTGAGTGCTTATTTCAGCAGGGGCTTGTCAAACGCATACCAGGCACCCTATCCCTCCAGCTTTCACCACCAGCTTATCGGCGCTTCTCTGGGCATCTGGTTAAATAAATCCAAGCCTCTTCCGCCGGTTGTTTATGATACCGACAGGGATGGCACGCCTGATAAAGATGATTCCTGCAAAACCGTGGCAGGCATTCCTAAATATCATGGATGTCCTGTTCCGGATACGGATCACGATGGGGTGAATGATGATGTGGATTCATGTAAAAACGTGGCGGGTCTTGCGCGCTATCATGGCTGCCCCATTCCGGATACAGACGGTGACGGGGTGAATGATGAAGCAGATAAATGTCCTAATCAGCCGGGATCTATTGAAAATAACGGTTGCCCGGTAATTAAAGCGGTCTTAGTTAAACGACTTCTATATACTGCGAAAAACGTGCATTTCCAAAGCAATAGCAGCAGACTGACCCGCAGTTCCCTTCCGGCATTGCGTGAACTGGCTGATACCCTAAAAGCAAATCCGGATCTGGAACTGACTGTTGAAGGCCATACTGATAATTCCGGAACGCCTGGGTATAATCAGCAACTCTCTTTGCATAGAGCAATGGAAGTGAAAAAGGCGCTTATGGAACTCGGCATTCCGGAAGCACGTATTTCCGTAACCGGATTAGGCGATAGTCAGCCGGCTGCTGAAAATAAAACAAAGGAAGGGAAATCGATAAACCGGCGCGTAGTATTCAGGCTTCATGTAAAAAACAGTTAAAATGGCTATTATTATTGTTACCATTCATATAAAATGTGTGCAGGAGTTTGTGTGCTGATTTCCTTTAAAATACTTTTACCTGTCATAAAAACCTAAACAAAGATGATCCGTTTGAAGCAGACGTTGCTCGCCCTATTCCTATTAACAACCAGTCTTGCCCCTCATGCTCAGGGCAATTCTTCCAGAACAGAACTGGTCAAAGGCTGGCATCTTCTCGATAAAGAAAAAGATGGTGTTTATGGTATTAGCCTGGAAAA
>JAYVXJ010000377.1:0-1845 GCA_043785285.1 Chitinophagaceae bacterium | reverse complement strand
CGGGCATCTATGTAGCCCCGTTTTAATAAATCAAATAAATGCTCTTCATTTTTATCTGTCTCAGCACGGAAGACTGAAAATAATTCTTCAGAATTAGGCTTCGCTTTTTTGCGCAATTTCCAGAGATTATGGGTTTTGGGTTTATAGTCTGTAAATACCAATAAAATTGTATAATACAGGCTTTCGGTGGCTTGATGTAGTTCAAATGCTGCAATCTTATAATCTGACTCGCTTTTGTAAAACCTACTTCCTTTGAGAAACGTTCTCGCCTGGGGGAACCACGTATCAAAATATCTTTGAGCCTTTTCTTTTTTTTCTGAAGCAGTCAGTTCCTTTGGTTTTGCAAACTGCACATTGCCCGTATCGTAGAGTAAAACGCCTTCGGTCACTATATCTACAAAAAAATATTCACCGATTTCCAATCCTTTATTGATATAGTCAATATCATGTATTTCCAGGTTAACGGGAGGATTAAACCTGTCGGCCCGATTCATAATCAGGTTTTCCTGGATATAGGTTTTCTCCCGGTTTTCTTTGGTAACTACCAGAAAGTCATAGTCGCTGATGTATTCGTACCGAATGCCATCCTTGGCCGTGTACCGGTGTTCTACGTAGGTTCCCTTAGCATAACTTCCGAACAGGATAATCTTTTGGGGATTCACCACTTCCCTGATGATCTCTGAAATGCGAATAATTTCCGATTGTTTTGGTCTCGGTAAATACGCTAAAGATGCCTTCATGGAAATAAAAATAGGGAATATTGAAACAGTCTTCAGGAATCAACAAATTTACGGATAATACACTTCACCATTGATCCCAATGTTCGCAATATCATTCCCTGGGAATGCGCCCTCCCAATTAAACGAACGGGGGCACACTTTCTTACTGAAATTTCTCGGAATTATAGGAATTTATAGAGCCAAAAATCGGTACCTAAGAGGATTTAAAAATGACAGGGTTAGTGGAGGGGATACGTTTTGTCCATTCTCTTTAATCCCGTCAGGGAATGGGAGATCATTTCAGTTACTGCCGTCAATCGATCCAAAGGTGTTTTCTTTACCCAGAACCGCAGATCACGCTTTCCATCTTCCGCTTCCTCCAGTTTTACCTTCCGCACAACCGGAACGATACTTCTTTGATTAGCGGAGGTTTCGAACGGTTTAGGTTTTAGAATAACAATTTTCCGTTCTATCCGGATATCCGGATTATCGTATGCGATTTTCCCTTGGCTTAAATAATTACTCAGCGTGTTGTAATTATATTTCTGATAACTCAGGCAAAAGTTTTTCAGGCTGGAAAATACTTCGAAAGGATTTTCCAGCCTGGTTTTCCAATGCACTACGAACTACTCTCTTTTTTTGAATCATAGAAAGTAAAATATATAAGATTATGACAGCTATAATACTAATATATGTCATACCCAATCCAATAAAAAGAACTGATTCAGGCTGATAAAGCAACTATTTACCCGCTCCTACCCGCGGCTGCTTCTGGTACAGCGCCAGCCAATTTTTCAATAATTAATAATATTTTATTGTTTATCAATAAATTTATTATATTTGCCAATAAATAACTCAATCATGAAAACACTCGGTAATAAATCTTTGTCTTCGATCCTGGCCAGGGCCATAAATATCATTTGGTGGCTGGAATGGGCCGGCTTCCTCGTATTGATGATCGTCGGTATTGTCGTTGCCATTGTAAAAAGGGCATTTGCGGTAAATATCCCCGTCACTTATACTGCGATCACACTGAGGCAGATACCCACCGCAAACAGGGAATTCCCTTCCGGCGTCCTGAATTCAACAAGCGGGAATTTGTATTTGAACATGGACGCCACCTGGC
>JAYVXJ010000376.1:0-1847 GCA_043785285.1 Chitinophagaceae bacterium | reverse complement strand
GGCTGTCCCGGATAAAGTTCAGCAGGGAATCACCTGCAGGCAGCATTTGATCTTCTTTAAACCATTGGGGATGAAACTGGTTTGACTCATAAAAACTATCCACCAGGGAAGTAAAGGAAAAACTGACTGAATCATTCAGCTTACCCTTGTTTTCCTTTAGATAATCCAGGGTATTCCGGATATCTTCCGTCGTTCTTTGGGAAAGTTTGGCTGGGTTGGCAACGATATCCTTCTCAGGCGCTTTATTGCTGCTGTTTTTGCATTGAAAAAGAAAAAAGGATGAAGCGATTAAAATCAATAATGGAATACGGCGTTGTCTCATCTGCATGAACCGGGGTTGAATAACAAAATAAAGGGAACCAGTACTTTAAAGAAACGACTTATTATATGAAAAACAAAATAAAGCCTTCCGGTGTTTTGAAGGCGATTTATCAATTATTTTGTCTACTGCTTTTCCAGTAATATTTTGGGCGCCTTGTTTTACACCCACGCCCGCATTTTGGTATAAAATGCTCCTGACTGTGCTAAGGATAGCATGCACCCGGAACAAAAAACAACTGTGCAAAAAATCTTTTTCTTAGTATTCAGATATGATTGGAAAGTTGCAGGAAATAACTTCTTTAATAAACGGAGGGGAAATCGACATTACTCCTCAGAAAGAATCCGGGGAATCCGTTGTTCGAGTAAAAGAAAATCCGCCAATACCATGGCGGTTACGGCTTCCAGCACTACGGGCACGCGAAGGGCAATACACAGATCATGCCGGCCCTTCACAGAAAAGTTCTCCATTTTACCGGTCTCCCAATTTAAAGTATGCTGTTCTTTCGGTGTGGATGATGTGGGTTTGATGGCGATCCGGAAAACCAGTTCGTTGCCATTGCTTATGCCACCAACCACCCCGCCGGCATGATTGGTTACCGTTTTCCCTTCTTTATTCCGGATAGCGTCATTATGCTCAATCCCAAACATTTTTGCAGCAGTAAAACCGGTACCAAATTCGATACCCCGCACTGCAGGAATGGCAAATACGATATGCGCGAGCCGGGATTCCACACTGTCGAAAAAGGGTTCACCCAGGGAAGCGGGAATATCCTTTACCAGGCATTCCACAATACCACCAACGGAATCTTTCGCATCAATGGCTTTCTGAAGCCCTGCTTCGAGGTCTGTAAATCCACCGATCTCGGTAATCTTCGCCTCCACCCGGCACTGAATCCTTGTCAATAATTTTTTTGCGATCACGCCGCCGGCAACCAGTGCAACGGTCAGCCTTCCGCTGAAATGTCCACCCCCCCGATAATCTTCAAATCCTCCGAATTTCTGATGTGCCACAAAATCAGCATGACCCGGCCGGGGAATGGCGCGCAGTTTTTCATAATCCGAGGAGCGTGTATTGTTGTTCTCAAAAAGAATCGTTACAGGTGCACCCGTGGTCTTATCATTAAAAATCCCGCTCTTGAAAATGGGCAGATCCGATTCCTGTCGCGGGGTAGTTCCTTTTTGGATACCTCCTTTTCTTCTTTCTATATCAACAGCAAAATCTTCCGCTGTGAGGGGAAGCCCTGCAGGACAACCATCAATACAAAGGCCCACGCCGGCGCCGTGCGATTCGCCAAAAATAGTTATTTTGAATATGCGGCCAAATGAATTCATATAATATCAGGTGTGGTCAAAGTTCTTTAAAATTCTTTTTTAAAATCTGTACATCATTTACGAAACATTCAGTACGCTCACTGCGCGCAGGATAATCAGAATTTGAGAACCCTCCCCTGAAGTCCGTCAACCCCCTCATTAATAAATCCTGTCCAACACATGTATAGACGCGCCCAGTTTCTCCAGGTCCTTAA
>JAYVXJ010000375.1:0-18759 GCA_043785285.1 Chitinophagaceae bacterium | reverse complement strand
TGGGACCGCCATTAGCTCCCGGCCCTCCATGATCTTTGAGTTTGATTATCTGTCCGTCTTCCACCCCCGCCGGAATACTAATGCGAATATTTTTATTGTTGACCGTTAACGTCTGCTGATGGGTTTTTGCCGCATCGCGAAAAGAGAGATGCAGTTCTGCCTGATAATCGGGTCCCCGGAATTTTGCGGATCGTGTTCTGGCACCTGCACCAAACATCTGTTCAAAAAAATCAGAATATTCTCCGCCACCGAAATCACCTTCAAAAGGATTTTCTGTTTGCTGGCGGGAAGACTTCTGTGACTGCTTTGCCTTTTCAAACTGATCGGCATGCGCCCAGTCCTCTCCGTACTGATCGTATTTTTTCCTTTTTCCCGGATCACTCAGCACTTCGTTCGCTTCATTGATGAGTTGGAATCTTTTATTCGCTTCCTTATCCTTGGGGTTGAGATCAGGATGGTATTTTCTGGCCAGCTTCCGGTAAGCTTTTTTTATATCATCGGAAGATGCGGTCTTTGAAACTTCCAGTATTTTATAATAGTCCGTAAACGCCATACACTGCAGTATTAAACAAGTTCTTTCACAACATTCCAAATTACTTTTGGTTTTCCCAGGGTATAATAATGCAACACGGGCACCCCGGCTTTTTTCAGTTCCCGGCTTTGTTGCAGCAACCATTCGGTACCGATCGTTTCTACCTCTTCATCGGTTTTTGCTTTCATTACGGCGTTAGACAGATCTGCAGGAATATCTACATGAAATACTTTAGGCAGCATGCTCAACTGCTTTTTACTGGTGATCGGCTTTAGTCCGGGTATGATCGGAACTTCAATCCCTATTTCCCGGCAGGCTTTCACGAAGTCAAAGTATTTCTTATTGTCAAAAAACATTTGTGTAGTTACGTATTCTGCGCCGGCGTCCACTTTGGCTTTGAGGTTCATAAGGTCATTAGCCAGATTGGGTGATTCAAAATGTTTTTCCGGATAACCGGCCACCCCGATACAGAAATTGGTTTTACCGCCATTCTGGATATCTTCTTCCAGATAAAATCCGTGATTTAACCGCACTACCTGCTTCAGCAGGTCCAGGGCATACCGGTTGCCACCAGGCTCGGGGTTAAAAGAGGTTTCATTGTGGGCAGCATCTCCACGTAATACCAGCACATTGTCCACTCCCAGAAAATGCAGGTCAATCAGCGCATCTTCCGTTTCGCGCTTTCCAAAACCGCCGCAGATCAGGTGGGGAACGGCATCTATCTGGTATTTGTTCATGATGGCCGCGCAAATACCTACTGTACCCGGACGTTTTCTCACTTCTATTTTTTCAAAAGTGCCATCATCCTTTTTCTTAAACATCGTTTCACTCCGATGGTAGGTAACATTGATAAATTTCGGTTTGAATTCCATCAGGGGATCCAGGTGGTCGTAAATGGAACTGATGGTCTTCCCTTTCAGGGGAGGAAGTATTTCAAAGGAGACTGCGGTATCTTTTGCCTGCTGGATGTGTTCTATAACCTTCATCAGTAATGTCCGGAACGGTTTCTTTTATGGTTTGCAAACTTAGTTCAATAGCGCTAGAACACAAGCGGATGTTAAACTATTTTAAAATGGACCGATTCCGGTTTCTTCCGGTATTTTTGTTCAAAATAACTTTAGTTGAGCCTTACGATCCATACCAAAGACCTCGTTAAAAGCTATAGTAACCGTACGGTAGTGGACCATGTTTCCGTGAATGTGAAACAAGGTGAAATCGTTGGCTTACTTGGCCCGAACGGCGCGGGGAAAACCACCACTTTTTATATGGTGGTGGGGTTGATCAAACCAGACGACGGACATGTTTATCTGGAGGAACAGGACATCACCAATCTTCCCATGTACAAAAGAGCGCAGCTTGGTCTGGGATACCTTCCCCAGGAAGCATCCATTTTCCGGAAGCTCTCCGTGGAAGACAACCTCAAGGCCATTCTGGAAATGACCAACATGCCTAAGCAGGAACAGCGGGAGAAACTGGAAGCGCTGCTGGATGAATTCGGCCTGAATCATGTTCGGAAGAACAACGGGGATTCATTGAGTGGCGGTGAAAGAAGACGCACAGAGATTGCCCGGGCGCTGGTGGTGGATCCTAAATTCATTTTGCTTGACGAACCCTTTGCCGGTGTGGATCCTATTGCTGTGGAGGACATCCAGGCCGTGGTAGCACGACTAAAATATAAAAATATCGGCATCCTGATCACGGATCACAATGTGAATGAAACGCTTTCGATCTGCGACCGCGCGTACCTGCTGATTGAAGGAAAAATTTTCAAACACGGCACGGCGGAAGAGCTTGCTGATGATGAACAGGTGCGGCGGCTTTACCTGGGCCGCAATTTTGAATTGAAGCGAAAAGACTATCTTCACGAAGAAGCATCCAGACCGATACTGTAAGGATCCTTCCCTTGTTAAATCAAGCTATAATTAATATTGTTCCGCAGTGAAATTATTAAGTCCTGCCATATCACGCCTGGCCAGGATGCGACTCTGGCAGATCGAGCAATGGGTGCTTGACCCGGTTGCCGTTCAGCGCGAAGTATTACAGGACCTCGTTACCTCCGCTCAATATACCGAGATCGGCCGAAAATATAGCTTCTCGAAATTATTCACTATCAAAGCTTTTAAGCAGGCAGTACCCATCCATGAATACGACGACCTGAAACCGTATATTTACCGGATTATGCAGGGAGAAGAAAACCTGTTGTGGAATACCCCCATTAACTGGTTTGCCAAAAGCAGCGGAACCACCAGCGATAAAAGTAAATTTATTCCGGTAAGTGAAGAAAGTCTGCAGGATTGCCACTACCGCGGCGCCAAGGATGTACTCACTATGTACTATCAGTTTAATCCGGACTCCGACCTGCTCACCGGAAAGGGACTCGTGATCGGCGGAAGCCATACCATCAATCAGTTCAATGCGGAAGTGCAGTATGGCGACCTGAGTGCGGTGCTCCTGCAAAACTCACCATTATGGAGCAACTGGATCCGGACGCCCGAATTGCATATTGCCTTACTGGATGAATGGGAAGATAAAATTGAGAAGCTGGCCAACAATACCATCTCCGAAAACGTGACTTCCATATCCGGTGTTCCTACCTGGACGCTGGTGCTGATCAGGCGAATTCTGGATATGACCGGTAAAAATTGCCTGCTGGATGTGTGGCCCTCCCTGGAACTTTATATTCATGGCGGTATTTCGTTTACCCCTTACCGTGAGCAGTTCGCCAAGCTGATCGGAGGAGATATCAATTACCTGGAGATGTACAATGCCAGTGAAGGATTTTTTGCGGCGCAGGATTATCCGGGTGAAGATGGTATGTTACTGTATACTAACCACGGCATATTTATGGAGTTCATGCCGGTTGAAGAACATGGCAAGCCGGATCCGCAAACGATTGGATTGAACGAAGTGGTTATGGGTAAAAATTATGCGCTGGTGCTCAGCACCAATGCTGGCCTTTGGCGTTACCTGCTGGGCGATACCATTCAATTCACATCTCTGAAGCCTTACCGGATAAAAGTTAGCGGAAGGCTAAAACATTATATCAATGCTTTTGGGGAGGAAGTGATCGTGGATAATGCGGACAAAGCCATTGTTTCAGCAGCGGAAAAATCCGGAGCCGTAGTGAACGACTATACCGCAGGGCCTGTTTATTTCGGAGATCATTCCAATGGTGCACACGAATGGCTGATTGAATTTGAGAAAGAACCAGCAGATATTTCTTTGTTTGCATTCGAACTGGACAAGGCCCTTCAAGATGTGAACAGTGATTATGAAGCCAAAAGATACAAAGACATTGCCCTGCGCGCGCCGCTGGTAAAATCCGTTCCCAAGGGATTATTCTCGAGCTGGTTACGCAGCAAAGGCAAGCTCGGCGGACAACATAAGGTTCCCCGGCTTTGCAACGACCGCAGATATATTGATGAAATTCACGGCATGCTGGTGGCTGGTGAATGCTGATATTCCTTTTTCGCCGGATCATTCCTGAATATTATTCCTGCTATTACGAGACTCACAAACGATGAAGTATAAAAAAGATACCCATAAGGAACATCAATAAATTGATAGAACATGATCAGGCTCAGCTTGAGCGTGGCCAGATTAATATTATTCAGACTTCGTTTCTTTTGTAAAAGGCAAATCAACATAAATAAAATAGGTACTCCAAAACTGCACAGCAGAAGAGTTTCATGCAATAGGGCGGTTCTGTACGGTCCGAAAAATTTGGCAAACCCCAGGTTAAGCGAGAATACTTCAGGTGTATCTGCCCATACCCTCGAGGCAAAAGACACATACGTGGACGGAAGATGAAACAACTGCCGGACGGGCACCATACCAAAGGGGAATAAAAAAAACAGCAGAAAAAAAAGTATTCCGGTTAAGGAAAAAGTCGTCAACTTTTTGTAATTCTTCCGCGATATTAAAAACAGCAGATAAGGGATCACCCAGCCAATCATACTGTACCGGCTCAACAGACAAAGCGATGCGGCAATGGCAATGAAATAAACATTTCCCGATACAATGGCGATGCACAGCAGAACATAATATAAAATGACCGGACCTTCTTCACTCAGACTAATCACACCATGTACATCATCCCGTGAAAAGATCCACCAGAAAAGCATACCTGCAACAGCCATCAGCAAATAAGGGTAAAAAGTATTTTTTCTGATCCGGAGAATAAAGAGAAACCCGCCAAAGCTGAGCAGGAGGGCAAGAACCGTTACCCACCGCATATCCAGTTTCAGCAGTAAAGCGCCGGAATACGGCAACCACATGGCAGGAAGATAAACCGGCCGTTTGCCATTCCATATTTCCACAATAGGATCATATACCTGCTTCCAATGACCGTTCAGAAACCGTTCATTCATCACGTTGATCATTGGCAGCATATCCGCATAATCCGGATCAATGGGAATCCGGTCAAACCAATAGCGGGACGTAATATAAGCCAGGAACAGCATTCCGGCAGTTAAGCCGGATTTTATCCAAATGGTTCCGGATTCGGATTTAGAACGGAGATCCAATCGGGCTTCCGGTAAAAATAACAAGGAAAAGGCCAGGCCCAGACCGGCAACAAAATACAGGATGGAAGCAACAGATGCTTCTTTACCTAACAGCAGACCGTAACTCGCAAAAAAAGTTTCTGCGGCAAATGAAAGCAGTAATAAGTTCTTTGCAACTTTACAATCCATGATGAGCGGAAAGCGTTAAAATAATATTTTATTTACCTGCAAACTTTCGAGTGTATATATTTGACAATTCTTAATGCAATGACATGAAATTATTAGAGGGTAAGATAGTTATCGTAACCGGAGCAGCCCGGGGAATAGGGGAAGCGATTGCCCTTAAACTGGCTTCCGAGGGCGCAAACATTGCATTTACTTTTCTCTCCAGTGATGAAAAGGCCAAAGCCCTGGAACAAAAACTTACAGCACTGGGAGTAAAAGCCAAAGGATACAAAAGCAATGCAGGTTTATATGAAGATTGTGAGCAATTTGTAAATGCCGTGCTGAAAGAATATGGAACAGTTGATGTTTGCATAAATAATGCCGGTATTTCCAAAGATAGTTTGTTGCTGCGTCTTACCCCTGAACAATGGGATGAAGTGATGGCCACCAATCTGAAGAGCGTTTTCAATATGACCAAACAGGTGATCCGGCCCATGCTGAAAGCAAAAAAAGGATCCATCGTTAATATGAGTTCCATTATTGGTATCCGGGGCAATGCGGGACAATCCAGCTATGCCGCTTCCAAAGCAGGAATCATAGGGTTCACCAAATCCGTTGCACATGAATTAGGCAGCCGTAATATTCGTTGTAATGCCATTGCGCCGGGCTTCATAGAAACAGATATGACCCATTATCTGCAGGATGAAGAAAGTGCCAAATCCTTTCTGGCGAAAATTCCCCTGGGAAGATTCGGGAATGCAGATGAGATCGCAGATATAGCCCTGTTCCTGGCTTCCGACATGAGTAGTTATATTACAGGCCAGGTGATCAGCATTTGCGGGGGTCTGAATATCTGACAGCATACTTACTTAAAGTGTTGGGTGGACTGCCCGTCACATCTGTTATTGTACGAAGTTCTGCGAATGTAAATGCAGGGGCAAAAAGCAAGTTTTCAGCCATCATGCATGGCCTGCTCATTCTCTTAAGTGTATTATTCATTCCTGGCCTGCTGAATAAAATCCCATTGAGCGCCCTCGCTGCCATATTAATGGTTACGGGTTATAAGTTGGTGAGTGGCTATATTGTTATCCGATTTACTGATCGGGATTCTTATCGGAATGGCAGTCGCTTTGTTTTCTTTGCTCAAAAGCAATTTTAAATCATCCGTGATGGGCGTGAATGATGAAAATAAATATCTTGTGCGCTTTCGCAAGGATATTTCTTTTTTAAACAAGCCTGTTCTGAAAGAAAAACCGGAATCTGTACGGAGGACAGGAACGAATAGTATATTCCAATAATTTCACCGAATTAAAATCAAACATATGATTTCTATAAATAAGTTATTGCTGGAAAATAAAGCCTGGGCTGCCGAAAAAAAGGCAGATGACCCACAGTATTTTGAAAAGCTTTCCCTTATTCAAACACCCGGGTTTTTATGGATTGGATGCAGCGACAGCCGGGTGCCGGCCAATGAAATCACGGGCACCCAGCCAGGTGAAATCTTTGTTCACCGGAACGTGGCAAACCTCGTGATCCATACCGACGTAAACCTCCTCAGCGTATTGGAATATGCTGTCGTTCACCTGAAAGTAAAACACGTGATCATCTGCGGTCACTATGGTTGCGGAGGCATCAAAGCGGCTATGACCAATCACGATTTCAAACAGGTACTTAATATGTGGCTCCGGAATATCAAAGATGTTTACCGGTTGCACCGGGATGAACTGGAAGCTATTTCCGATCCGAAAAAAAGAGAAGACCGGCTTACTGAACTCAACGTGCAGGAGCAGGTATTGCATCTCGCCAAAACTTCCATCATACAACGCGCCTGGCAGTTTACCCAGGCGCCGCAACTTCACGGGTGGGTGTACGGTTTGAAAGATGGCCTTCTCAATCCCATATTCAGCATGACGCCGGAATCGCCGTTGGATCCGTTGTACGCTTATGGGGATATGAGTAGAGAGGGTTGATGGTTGACGGCCTTTATGTGCGAATTCGCACCTGATATCCGTCAACTGTCAACTGTCAACTGTCAACCCTTATTAATCACTTTTTGCGCAAAAGAACTCACTACCAATTTTCCGCTGATCTTTGCCCGTTCGCTCAGCAGCTGATCCCAATGGGAAGTACCTTCCCAAAACATTTTTTTCATTTCCTTCATCGCTTCCGGATTGGAATGGCTTAGGTGATCTATGAGACGGGATACGGATTCATCCATCAGTTCTTTTGTTGCATGCACTTCTGAATAAAGCCCCCTGGATTTTGCCCATTCAGCAGTTCTCCAGGAGGTTGCGTCTATCGCAAGCTGGGAGAAAGCGGATGATCCGATCTTGCGTTCCATGGCCGCTCCAATCACGAATGGACCGATGCCAATGGCGAGTTCACTGAGTTTGATTTCAGCACCTGTCAGGGCAATGACGTAATCCGCAGCAGCGGCAAGCCCTACGCCACCACCCACACATTTTCCCTGAATACGGGCAATAATAAACTTCGGGCATTTACGTATGTTGTTGAGTACATGGGCAAATTCATTGAAGAAATCTTCTCCTTCCCCCGGCGTTTTTATATTGGAGAGTTCAGTAAATGAAGCACCGGCACAAAATGCTTTCTCTCCGGCTGAACGCAGAAGGATCACCCGGATCTCTTCATCGAGCCCCGCGTCGTGTATCTGGGAGGCCAGGTCTGTCAGCAGGTTGCCTGGCAGGGAATTGCTTTGGGGATGAAAGAATTCGATAGTCATGGATTGCCCATGCCTTTCCGATTTCACATATCCGGATGGATACCCGTTCATATTGCTTATGATTTTTTTCTGACCATCGTAAGAATGCTGGCAATCATCACCGATTCTCCCGAATCGTCATATACATCCACATACCATTTCACAATGCCTTTCGGTATAGAATCCCCTTCTTTTAATTCCTGATCTGTTTTCTCCTGGCAGGTCAACCGCACAGCAATCGTTGTTCCTGCATAAACCGGCCTTATAAAACGGCATTCTTCAATTCCATAATTTAATAGCACAGGACCCTTTGCCGCATCCACAAATAATCCTGCTGCCGCACTCAGAATAAAGTATCCGTGTGCGACGGGTTTTTCAAAAATGGTTCCTTCTAAAGAAGTATGATCTGTGTGCGCATAAAAATGATCCCAGCTCAGATTAGCAAACTGCGAAATATCGGACGCTGTTACCGTGCGTTTATGCGTATTTACGGTATCTCCGATTTTAAGTTCTTCAAAATATTTTTTAAATGGATGTTTTTCGTCGAGTGTCTGCTTCGCATGGGGTTGATAAATGGAAGTGATGGCCGTTAAAGTTGTTGGCGAACCCTGTATAGCCACTCTTTGCATATAATGTTTCACCCCGCGTGCACCACCCATTTCTTCTCCGCCACCCGCTCTGCCCGGGCCTCCATGAACCAGCATGGGTAACGGTGATCCAAAACCCGTACTTTCTTTTGCACAATCTTTGTTTAATATTAATATCCTTCCGTGATGCGTTGCTGCACCGCTTACATATTGTTTTGCAATCACGTCACTCGCTGTTACAATGGAACTGCACAATGATCCTTTCCCTTTTTTTGATAAAGCGATCGCTTCATCCATATTTTTATATGGCATGAGTGTGCTCACCGGGCCAAAAGCTTCAATGCTGTGTGCGTCTTCTCCGTTAAACGGCTGTTCATTCAGCAGCAGCAAGGGGCTCATGAATGCACCATTAATAGAATCCGCATCGAGCAATTCGACACTGTCTATGGAACCATAAATAATTTGGGAAGATGCCAGCAGTTTCTGCACCTGGTCGCGCACTTCTTTTCGCTGACGCTGCCCGGCAAGGGAACCCATACGCACTCTTTCGTTTGAAGGATTTCCAATGATGGTTTGCCCAAGCGCTTTAATAATGGATTTACTCATTTCTTCAATCATGTTCTCCGGAACGAAGATCCTTCGGATGGCTGTACATTTTTGTCCTGCTTTTACCGTCATCTCTTTTCTTATCTCTTTCACAAAAATATCCCACCCGGGTTTGGCAGGATCCACATCTTCACCCAGTACAATGCAATTCAGGGAATCTGCCTCCATGGTAAAAGAAACATTTTCTTTCAGAATGATTGGGTTGGATTTCAGTTTAAGTCCGGTGGAAGCCGAGCCGGTAAACGTAACCGTGTCCTGCGCAGTAAGCAGGTCCAGCAGATTGCCCGTGCTGCCACAGATCAATTGTAACGCACCCCGAGGAAGAATGTTTGACTGATGGATTTCCCTCACCACGGCCTCGGTTAAAAAAGCAGTGACTGTTGCAGGTTTCACAATGGCCGGCACGCCGGCCAGCAGATTGACGGCAATTTTCTCCAGCATTCCCCATACCGGAAAATTATAGGCATTGATATGTATCGCCACACCTTCTTTAGGAACAAGAATATGATGCCCCACGAATGTATGGTTCTTACTGAGATTGACGGGCTCCCCATCGGTACAGAATGGTTTATCCGGAAATTTTTTACGCAACGAGGCATAGGAAAAAAGGTTACCGATACCGCCCTCAATATCTATCCAGCTGTCAGCCCTCGTAGCCCCTGTCTGATAACTGATCTGATAAAATTTTTCGAGGTGATTTTGCAGATGAAGGGCCAGCGCTTTTAACATTCTCCCCCTTTCAGGAAAAGTCATTTTCCGTAAAACAGGATTGCCGGTATTGCGTGCGTAGTACAGCATTTCCTGAAAATCCACGCCTTTACTGCTGGCCTGATAGAGCGCCTTTCCGGTAACCGCATCGAACAGGGTTTGCCCTTCGCCTTCGCCTTCGATCCAATTACCGGCAACATAATTTCCAAGCTTTTTCATATGCCATTATTTTACGCCGGCCCTACAAAAACATGTTTCCCGATTGTAATTCCCTTGTTTCGGGCGACGGCTTTACCAGCCGAGAATCCAGGCAAATATAAGTGGCACTACAATGGTCGCGTCACTTTCCACAATGTATTTCGGCGTATGAATATCCAGTTTTCCCCAGGTAATCTTTTCATTGGGCACGGCGCCGGAATAAGATCCGTATGAAGTGGTGGAATCGGAAATCTGGCAGAAATAACTCCAGAACGGAACATCGTGCCATTCCAGATCCTGGTACATCATCGGTACTACACAGATAGGAAAGTCACCGGCAATACCACCACCAACCTGAAAAAATCCAATTCCTTTTCCACCGGAATTTTTGCGGTACCAATCACTCAGCCATACCATGTATTCAATGCCGCTTTTCATTGTAGAAGCTTTCAGCTCTCCCTTTACGATATAAGAAGCAAAAATATTCCCCATGGTACTGTCTTCCCATCCGCCAACAACGATCGGAAGATTTTTTTCTGCTGCTGCTATCATCCAGCTATCCTTCACATCAATTTCATACTCTTTCTCCATAACCTTACTCAGCAGAAGTTTATACATGTACTCGTGCGGAAAATACCTTTCCCCTTTCTGATCTGCATCTTTCCAAAGTCGCACTATATGCTGCTGTATTTTCCGGAAAGCTTCTTCTTCCGGAATGCAGGTGTCCGTTACCCGGTTCAATCCTTTTTCCAGGAGTTCCCCTTCCTGTTGCGGGGTAAGGTCTCGGTAGTTCGGAACTCTTATATAATGAGAATGTGCAACGAGGTTCATGATATCTTCCTCCAGGTTGGCTCCCGTGCAGGAAATGATGTGGATTTTATCCTGACGAATCATCTCCGCCAGCGAAACCCCCAGCTCTGCCGTACTCATGGCGCCCGCGAGGGTAACCATCATTTTCCCGCCTTCCGTTAAATGGGTTTCATATCCCTTTGCCGCATCTACGAGGGCTGCGGCATTAAAATGTCTGTAATGATGTGCTACAAATTGGGAAACAGGTCCTTTATTCATATTGTTGGTAAACTTGAATAGCAAAAATAATTTTTTTTAGTTCCCCATTCAAAACAATCCCGTGCCGCGAAAAGCGGTAAATCCTGTTCGTTGTGTATATTCATGTGATTGCTCTCCGGAACAAATCTGTTTTCAACGATTCCCTCCGGTAATTTTTTTTAAATGTAATTTTATCGAAACTTCCTGTGTGAAAAAGCCCTTCATTATTCCATTCCTGATGTTAATTTCTTTCTTTTCCCGGGCCCAGGCCATCAGCGGCAACTGGCAGGGAACCCTTTCAGCAGGCCCACAAAAACTTAAACTCGTATTCCATATCAAAACGGATTCCGTTCCTGCTTACCTGTCCAGTTTTGATAGCCCGGATCAGGGCGCTTTCGGAATTGCATGTAGTGAAACACGGGTAAAGGAGGATAGCCTGGAGATCCTGATTAAAATGATTAATGGAGGATATCGGGGTAAATGGGACGGGAAAAATAACATCGCCGGATATTATTTTCAAAATGGAATGGATTTCCCAATGGATCTTTCCCGTTCAACAGATGCTGCGGTTGTAATCATCAGACCACAAACGCCGAGACCGCCTTTCCCTTATAACAGGGAGGATCTGGAATATGATAATCTGGTTTCCGGGATACACTATTCCGGAACGCTTACTTACCCAAAATCCGGCGGACCTTTTCCTGCAGCAATCCTCATTACCGGCAGCGGTCAACAAGACCGGGATGAAACCCTGTTCGGCCATAAACCATTTGCTGTTATCGCAGACTACCTTACACGGAGGGGATATGCTGTACTGAGCGTAGACGATCGGGGGATAGGAAAAAGCACAGGTGATCTATCCAATGCAACCAGTCAGGATTTTGCTAAAGATGTGGAATCAGGTATAAAGCAGCTCCAAAGCCGGACCGAAATCAATCAAAAAAAAATCGGCCTGATTGGTCATAGTGAAGGCGGTTTAATTGCTTCTATTGTGGCATCCGAAAATTCCCATATTGACTTTATCATCATGCTTGCTGGCCCCGGTTTGAAAGGATCCGAACTACTGGAATGGCAAAACGAAGCCATTGCCCATGCTCAAGGTGCAAGTGATGAAATGGCTGAAGCCGTTAAAAAATTAAGCACCTCGCTTATTCAGGCAGTTCTGAATTCCAGGGATAGTATTCGTCTATCTGAAGAAGCCTGGAAATCTTTTTTATCCTGGAAGAAAAACACCAATCCAGCCACAGTGACCGCCATGGGCCTTACTGATGAAACGAATTCCAGAAACTTTCTCCGGACCCAGCTTGACAGATTGAACAATCCGTGGATGATTTATTTTCTGCAAACAGACCCCGCAACATTTATCAGCAAACTACATTGCAACGTGCTTGCCCTGAACGGGTCGAAAGATATTCAGGTAGTACCTGATCAAAACCTGGCGGCGATTGACAGTGCTTTAAAGAAAAGCCATGCTAAAAATTATTCAACAGAAAAACTTCCCGGCCTGAACCATTTGTTTCAACATTGCAAAACCTGTACAGTAGAAGAATATGGCCAGCTCGATGAAACTTTTGCACCGGAAGCATTGGAGAAAATGGGCGATTGGATCGATAAAAATGTAAAATAAAGTGAACTACCTCGCACATGCCTATCTTTCCTTTGGTGACCCGGATATTCTGGCGGGTAATATGATCAGTGATTTTGTGAAAGGCAAAAAAAAATTCGATTACCCGATGAACGTGCAAAACGGAATTAACCTGCACCGCCAGATAGATGAATACACGGATTATCATCCTGCAACCCGGGATGCAAAACAATTCCTGAAAGAAGCCAGCGGTTTGTACGCCGGCAGTTTTATAGACATCGTATACGATCATTTCCTCGCCAACGATTTGCATGAATTTGAGGAAGGTACACTGGCGGTGTTTGCCGGTAAAACGTATGATCAGCTGGAGCCTTTTAAAAATTTATTACCCTCAACATTCCTACGTTTTCTTTTTTATATGCGTGAACAGAACTGGTTGCTGCATTACCGGAGTCTGGAAGGAATACAGCGCAGCTTTCAGGGGCTCGTGCATCGTGCAAAATATATTCAGGATGCGGAGCCGCCTTACCAGGCGTTCATCGCCCATTATGAAGAATTAAAGAATTGTTATGAACTATTCTTTCCCAACCTAAAAGCTTTCGCATATAACGAGTTGCTCTATCTTCGTCCGGATAGCTAAGCAGGATACTTAGTCGTACCTTTGCCATCAATTGAAATGATATGAAACCTGCCATTTTTGGAATACTGATGATGCTGCCCTTTGCTGTTGTGAACGCGCAATCCACCCTGCCACCGCTGGATAAGTCACCGATGGACATGAGTTATTACCCCGTCAATTATCCCATTCTCAAAATACAGCACAAAGCGGATGCGCCTTTGATTGCCCGGGTCATTTATGGCCGTCCCCAAAAAAATAACCGGGTTATCTTTGGCGATCT
Organism: Chitinophagaceae bacterium; assembly: GCA_043785285.1. Classification (GTDB taxonomy): domain Bacteria; phylum Bacteroidota; class Bacteroidia; order Chitinophagales; family Chitinophagaceae; genus Puia. The sequence goes on along the minus strand of JAYVXJ010000375.1, from coordinate 5,208 downwards.
GGTTCCTTATCATAGTGTATGGCGACTCGGGGCCAACGAAGCCACCGAAATTGAATTTTACCGGGATGTAAAGATCAATAATAAAAAAGTAGCCAAAGGAGAATATACGTTGTATGCGATACCGGATACCAGTAAATGGACCCTGATTCTTAACAAGGAAACAGATATCTGGGGCGCATTTGGCTACGATGATAAAAAAGATGTGCTTCGTGTGGATGTGCCCGTGAAAAAACAGAGCGACAGTGTGGAGGTTTTAACCATTTGCTTTGAAGGCAATGATAAAAACAAAACGGAATTACTCATGACCTGGGACGATCAGGAAGCCCACTTGCCCATTAGCTGGTAATCCGTTCTTTGGTGATTATTGAACTTTTCTTTTATTAAACTATTTGCTCATGAAATTTGCTACCCGGCTCATCCATGCAGGTATGGAGCCCGACCCCAGTACAGGTGCGATTATTCCGCCAATTTACCAGACCTCCACTTTTGTTCAGGCTGCCCCCGGCCAGCATAAAGGATATGAATACGCCCGTTCCCAGAATCCGACCCGCACCGCGCTGGAAAAGGCCTTGGCCAGCATTGAAAATGCGCGGTTCGCACTCAGTTTCAGCAGTGGTGTGGCCGCCTCCGATGCGGTGATCCGTCTGTTGGTTCCGGGCGATGAAGTAATTGCTGCTAATGATATGTATGGAGGCACATTCCGTCTTTTCTCCAAAATATTTGAAAAGGCCGGCATCCGTTTTCATTATGTGAACATGCAGAATCCGGAAAATATCCGGGCATTCATCAACAGCAACACCAAATTGATCTGGACGGAAACACCGACCAACCCGCTGATGAATATTGTTGACCTGGCCGCCGTTTCCACTATTGCTAAGGAAAAAAATCTGCTGCTCTGCGTGGATAATACGTTTGCTTCGCCCTATCTGCAAAACCCGCTCGACCAGGGTGCGGATATTGTTGTTCATTCAGCTACAAAATATATGGGCGGTCACAGTGATGTGATTCATGGTTGTTTAATGTTGAATGATTCCGGTCTGCGCGACCAATTATATTTTATTCAGAAATCCTGTGGTGCCGTGCCCGGACCCCAGGATTGTTTTCTTGTTTTACGGGGTCTCAAGACGCTAGCGGTTCGTATGGAAAGGCACTGTCAGAATGGAGAAAAGATTGCCTGGTATTTAAAGAAGCATCCAAAAGTAAGCAAGGTTTACTGGTGCGGTTTTGAAGATCATCCCGGATATGCTGTTGCTAAAAAACAGATGCGTGGTTTTGGCGGCATGCTCAGCTTTGAATTGAAAAATGATTCTCCGGAAGAAACAAAACGGGTTTTATCATCTACTAAATTATTTTCCCTCGCGGAAAGTCTGGGTGGTGTGGAATCCCTGATGAGCCATCCCGCCAGCATGACGCACGCATCCATTCCCCGGGAAGACCGCATTAAAAACGGACTCCGTGATTCATTGATCCGGTTGAGTGTGGGAATTGAAGATGCAGATGATCTGATGGAGGACCTGGAGAAAGCAATTGGTTGACGATTGATCGCTGATAGTTGACGGACTTTATTCGCGAATCCGCACCTGATATCGGTCAACCGTCAACTGTCAACCGTCAACTTATTAATAAGGAGCGTTTGAAAAATAAAAAAGAACTCCGGGATTTTTTAGAAAGCAAGGTGAAGCAATATAACCATCCTTCTTTCATCCCATCAGATCCGATCTCGGTACCACATCGTTTCAGTAAAAAACAGGATATAGAGATCGCCGGTCTTTTTGCGGCCATCTTTGCCTGGGGCAACCGCACGACGATTATCCGGAAATCCAATGAACTGATGACAGCAATGGATAATGCACCTTATGATTTCTGCAGTCATCATCAGCCGAAGGATCTCAAAAGACTACTTGAATTTAAACACCGCACGTTCAACGCCACCGATCTACTTTACTTTATCCGGTTTTTACAAAATCATTATCAAAGGAATGAATCTCTGGAAACGGCTTTCCTGTCGCCTCAAACCGGCAAACAAGACTGTATGAAAAACGGCTTGTCCGCCTTCTATACCCTTTTCTTTTCATTGGAAGATGCACCTCAACGCACGCAAAAACACATTGCGACTCCACAAAAAAACGCAGCCTGCAAAAGATTAAACATGTATCTGCGATGGATGGTGCGGCAGGATAAAAATGGGGTGGATTTTGGTTTGTGGAAGAAAATATCGCCGGCAGATCTGATCTGTCCGGTTGATCTGCATGTATCCCGGGTAGCCCAAAGATTCGGGCTAATCACCAGGGGCCAGACCGACTGGACTACGGCCATGGAGTTAACGGATGCTCTCCGGAAAATGGATAAAACCGATCCTGTAAAATTTGATTTCGCCTTGTTCGGGCTGGGCGTTTTTGAAAAATATTAATACCCCGGATTGGGGTTATTTATACATCAACTCACGCACTTTATCCTTGTCCTCCTTCTCTTTACTGAGATTGAACATGGTACCAAACACACGGTCCCAGATAGTAGTACTCACTCCAAATCCCTTGTTATCATCTTTATAATGATGAAGGTGGTGATTTCTCCAGAGGGGTTTCATCCATTTGAAGGGCGGGTTCCAGGCATGGATGGCATAGTGTATACTTCCATAAAAGAGATAGCCAAGAATAAAACCGGAAAAGAAAGTAAACGCAAATTCCTTCATAGCCAGGAACATGATCCCGAAAATTATGGAAGAGATGATGATACTGGGTACAGGAGGCATAAACAAACGCTCTTTATCGCGCGGAAAATGGTGGTGATTCCCGTGCATAATATAAATAAACTTTTTAGCCTTTTCGCTTTCGCCGACGGCATGAAAAGCAAAACGGTGCATCAGGTATTCAAAAAAGGTCCAGAAAAACATGCCTGCGCAAAACACCCCGAATATTACCTCATAACTCATTTCAAACCTGAAATTACTCAGGTACAGGAAATAAATGATCACCGGCAGGTATATCCCCCAGATGACGAGCGGATGCGTTTTCGTCATCATTTCCATATAATGGTTGCGGAATAAATTAGCCTTCCCCTTGTTATTGATCTTCTCGAACTTCATTCCGTTGAATTATACCCCAAAAATACGCCTAAACGGCAAAATAACCATCGCCTACTTTCACTGTACTAACGGTGGTTCCCCCTTGAAAACATATTCCTGTACATTTGACAGAATTTAGAAATACCATTGCAATATGCATATCCCGAATCTGTCTGAACAGGAATTGATCCGCCGCGAAAAATTAAAATCACTCCAGGGACTGGGGATCGTGGCCTATCCCGCAGCTTCATTTCCGGTAAACAGCACCGCTGCTTTCATTAAATCCAACTATAAAGAGGAAAAAAATAAATCGGATTTCGAAGCGGTTTGTCTGGCCGGTCGCATCATGAGCATCCGGGATATGGGAAAGGCTTCCTTTGCGGTTATCCAGGACAGTACCGGGAAAATCCAGCTTTATATTAAACGCGATGAAATATGCCCGGGCGATGACAAAACGCGCTATGATAAAGTTTGGAAACACCTGACCGATATTGGCGACATCATTGGTGTAAAAGGATATGTGTTCACTACAAAAACGGGAGAGATTTCTGTTCACGTGAATGAGCTGACCCTCCTTGCCAAAGCACTCAGGCCCATACCGGTGGTTAAGGAGAAGGAAGGGGAAACTTTTGACGCAGTTACAGATCCGGAATTCCGTTACCGGCAGCGTTATGCTGACCTGATCGTGAATCCGCAGGTGAAAGACGTGTTTATCAAACGCTCCAGGATGATCAATACGATGCGGGAATTCCTCAATGGACAGGGCGCATTGGAAGTGGATACGCCCGTTTTACAAACCATTCCCGGAGGTGCAGCGGCCCGTCCTTTCATCACACATCACAATGCACTGGATATTCCATTTTATCTGCGCATCGCAAATGAACTCTATCTGAAACGCCTGATTGTGGGTGGCTTTGACTGGGTATATGAATTCAGCCGGAATTTCCGCAACGAAGGGATGGACCGAACCCATAATCCGGAATTCACGATCCTCGAGTTCTACGTTGCCTATAAAGATTATTTCTGGATGATGGAGACCACAGAACAGCTGCTGGAGACAACGGCAAAGGCAGTCAATGGCAGCACAAAGGTTATGGCGGGAGAGAAAGAGATTGATTTCAAAGCACCTTACAAGAGAATCAGCATCTATGATGCAATCCGGGAGGCAACCGGTGAAGATGTGGCCCGGATGGATGAGGAAACCCTGCGCAACCTATGCAAAAAACTGCATATCGGGGCAGCCATTAGCATGGGAAAGGGTAAGCTGATAGACGAATTATTCGGCAACACCTGCGAACACCTCTTTATTCAGCCAACCTTTATTACCGACTACCCGGTTGAAATGAGTCCACTCACCAAAAAACACAGAAGCCAGCCCGGGTTGGTAGAACGGTTTGAACTGATCATAAACGGAAAGGAAATAGCCAATGCGTATTCAGAGCTGAATGACCCGGTGGATCAACGGGAACGCTTTGAAGAACAAGCGTCCCTGATGGAACGCGGAGACGAGGAGGCAATGTTTATTGACCATGATTTTCTTCGGGCGCTGGAATATGGTATGCCCCCAACGGCAGGTATAGGTATCGGTATAGACCGCCTGGCGATGCTGCTGACTAATCAGCCATCCATTCAGGACGTGCTTTTGTTTCCACAAATGAGACCGGAGAATTAGCCCATACTAACTATTTACCCTTAGATAAGCCCCGCATTTAGCGTTCCGCATTCAGTGTTTAGCGTAAGAACCCAAAAAATCACCGTATTTTCTACATGACCAGATCGAGCGCTAATCCGCTTGTTAAAAGATCCCCAATTTGTATGTTTACATCGTCATAATGATTGATGCTCTTTTAAGCGGTTCCGATATCCAATTTCCATTGAAAAAAACCAATATCTATGAACCACCAAACCGTTTGAAAGAACTCATTCACTGACTGTTAAAATCCAAATTCCACGAAAACCGAATCCTACGAAGGTGTTAAAATTTGTACCCTATTGATGACCAACCTGGTAATGGTTAGGTAAAGTACAAACACATTCAAAGCCCTGGAGTAATCCGGGGCTTTTTGCTTGATGTTTTAAGACGCTGAAGGGGGGTTGACCCTTTAATTTCTCGGCATGGCATTTTCCGGAAACGCAAATGGCCC
>JAYVXJ010000374.1:0-1848 GCA_043785285.1 Chitinophagaceae bacterium | reverse complement strand
CCTGCTGAACGCCCTGCTCTTCGCCTGCGCCAGCGCCGGTTTTACCGAGGGTGCCGAAACCATGGGCATCGTCTACCAGTAACCGGAATTTGTATTTCTTTTTTAAACCAACAATTTCTTTTAACCGTCCCTGATCGCCGGCCATTCCAAAAACACCTTCTGTTATAACCAATACGCCACCGGCCTGTTGCTTATCAACCAGCGTATTGGCTCTTTGTATCTGTTTTTCAAAATCAGCGATGTCATTGTGTTTATATACAAAACGGTGACCCGCATGTAATCGTAATCCATCGATGATGCAGGCATGACATTCCGCATCATAAACAATTATATCATGTCTTTCGCATAATACATCAACAATACTTACCATGCCCTGATAACCATAGTTAAGCAGACAGGTATCTTCTTTATTTACAAAAGTTGAAAGTTCTTTTTCCAGCTGTTCATGCTCGTTGCTGTTTCCACTCATCATGCGTGCTCCCATGGGATAAGCAAGTCCGTAGGCAGCCGCGCCTTCTGCATCTTTTTTTCTGACTTCCGGATGATTTGCCAGTCCGAGATAATTATTCAGACTCCATACAATCATTTCCTTACCACGGAATTTCATTCGGCTGCCGATTTCTCCTTCCAGTTTGGGAAATGCAAAATATCCGTGTGCTCTTTCGCGATGTTGCCCAATTGGCCCCTGATTTTTAGTAAGCTTTTCAAAAATATCTGCCATTGTAGCTGTAGGTTGAATTAAAAAGTTGGCGTAAAAATAATGAATTTGAAGAACAGGGCAAGCCGGAAAATCGGGATACATTTGTCAAAATGATTTGAAATGTTAAGAAAATACATGCTGTGGCTCGTTTTCATTCCTGTCTTTTTTACGGTTCATGGGTATAGTCAATCGTCTTCTTCCACCTTATCCAGACCCAAACTGGTAGTGGGTATTGTAGTGGATCAGATGAGGTGGGATTATCTTTACCGGTATTATAACCGGTATGGTGAAGGTGGATTTAAACGATTATTAAATCAGGGATTTTCCTGTGAAAATACACTCATCAATTATTTGCCTTCTTATACTGCCGTTGGTCATACCTGCATTTTCACCGGTTCCGTTCCATCCATTACCGGAATTGCAGGAAACAACTGGACCGATCAGCTCAGTGGGGCAAGCGTATATTGTACAGACGACAGTACGGTGCAATCGGTAGGTGTAACATCTCCCGAAGGAAAAATGTCTCCACGTAATCTGCTGGTAAGTACTGTGACGGATGAACTGCGCATGGCAACTAACTTTCAATCGCGCGTAGTAGGCGTTTCTTTGAAAGACCGCGCTTCCATATTGCCGGCCGGCCATACTGCCAATGCTGCATTCTGGCTGGATGACGCCAGCGGAAAATTTATTACAAGTACCTATTATATGGATCAGCTTCCGGACTGGGCCGAAAAGTATAACCGGGATAAAAATATTGATTGGTTGATCCATGACGGATGGAATACGTTGTATCCCATGAATACGTATATGCAGAGTGATTCAGACAATCAGTCATATGAAGGTAAACTCAGCGGAGAGCCTGCCCCGGTTTTTCCGCATAATATAAAAGGGGCTTATGCAAAGAATCGCGGTTCCTTTCGCAGCACGCCTTTCGGGAATACGCTTACGCTTGATTTTGCCAGAGCTGCGTTGGAAGGATATCAACTGGGACGTGGAACAGCTACTGATTTTTTAACCATTAACTGTGCATCCACAGATTATGTAGGGCATCTCTTTGGTCCGAATTCCATGGAAATAGAGGATACGTATCTGCGGCTCGACAAAGAGCTGGCTTCTTTTTTCTCTTTTCTGGACGATAAGATCGGAAA
>JAYVXJ010000373.1:0-1852 GCA_043785285.1 Chitinophagaceae bacterium | reverse complement strand
TGAAAACCCTGGCCCATCTTCAGATCTGCGGAGATGAAGGACTTGACTACGAAAACTGGTGCCTTACCTCCAGCGAATTCGGAAAACAGGCGATCCTCAGCGATCTGCTGTATTTTAAATATTATTTTCTGGATACCCTGCAGCTTCCCTACGATAAAGAAAAACTCATTGCTGATTTTGAAACCTTCGCTTCTGATCTCAGCGATGTGGATTACAAATATTTTATGTTCCGTGACTTTCAGAGTCGGAATATTATGATTGAAAATGAACAGATTCATTTTATCGACTTTCAGGGGGGAATGAAGGGGGCACTTCAATATGATGTGGCATCCATGCTCTGGCAGGCAAAAGCAGAATTGCCGGATGAATGGAAAAACGGATTGCTGGAATATTATATGGATAGCGTGGAAGAGGTATTGGGTAAGCACATCGACCGCGATCATTTTGTAAAACAGTACCGCGGATATGTGCTGATCCGGTTAATGCAGGTGCTGGGCGCATACGGGTTCCGGGGATTGTTTGAACGCAAAGCCCATTTTTTAATCAGCATTCCGCTGGGATTAAAAAACCTGCGTTCTTTTCTTCAAAACCATTTCACCGGCAGAAACCTGTCGGAATATGAAAGAGTGCTGAACCTGATCGTGGAAGACCAGGTGATCCAACGGTTTGTTCCACTCCGGGCAAGCGCAGAAACTCCGCTGGTGGTTCATATCAATAGCTTCTCTTACAAGAAGGCCATTCCGTTTGATACAGGAGGAAATGGAGGTGGATTCGTGTTTGATTGTCGCGGCATTTTAAATCCCGGGCGACTGGAACCTTTTAAATCAAAAACCGGCAGAGAGAAAGAAGTGAAAGATTTTCTGGAGCAGGAAACTAAAATGCCGGAATACCTCAACAGTGTATTTGATCTCGTAGATATTTCTGTGGAAGATTATATCAAACGCGAATTTAAAAGCCTGATGGTGAGTTTTGGTTGCACCGGTGGGCAGCATCGTAGTGTATATGCTGCGGATGCATTAGCCAGGCATCTAAAAAATAAGTTCGGTGTAAACATTGAACTCCACCACGTGGAGCAGGAGTTGAAAGATTGGAGGAATGGGTGAAAAGATTCTTCCACCCAGCCATAAATTGCGTTGCCTATTTTAAACAGGCTAAGGAGACAGTAAAAAATCTTCGGCCGTCATTACGGTTATTGAAGCATGTTAATAATCTTTCAGATTACGCGTCAGCAAAGTGCCAATATTATTTTCTATTGCCGTAAAATATTGAATGGCGTCTTCAAAGTCTGAATGATCGGTTTTCCTTTATCCGCTAAAGTAAAAAGCCTGGATAACCTGCAAAGACTCAGCGGGAAAGTCAAAAACAGCTTAGTAAAACAACCCTTCCGCAACCACTACTGCTCCCGGTTTTCCCACATCCACTAACCGGGATCCGGAATGATCAAATCCTTTGATGATCCGGGAAGCGGCAAGTTCCAGGTAAACATCTACGATGGAAAATTTTCCTTCCTGCTGCATCAACGGAAATATTTCCGGGGAGATAATGTGAATTCCACTGAATGCTTTCCCGGTCAACGGGGTAGAAGAGGGTGTAGGCAGATCCGGTAACGGGGATGGCGAATGGTTCTTCAATCCGGATGAATCTTTAGTGACTGGCCCCGGAGTAGAACCAACCAGCCGTTCCTCACCTGTCTTTGTATTCTGCCAGCCGCGTAATCGTTCCTGTTGATCGAAGAGAAAAAAACGGGATGATTTTCGGTCTGTTACAGCCAGGGTTGCCAAAGGTGCATGGGCATGGTGAAAAGAGATCATGCCCCCCAGGTTCAGGTCCGTAAGAATATCCGCGTTCATCA
>JAYVXJ010000372.1:0-1855 GCA_043785285.1 Chitinophagaceae bacterium | reverse complement strand
CCGATCATTGGCATTGCCTTCCTTTTATTGCTGCCTGCGAGGCTGGTAAAGATATTTATGTAGAAAAGCCGCTGGCTAATTCGATTGCAGAATGCGGCTTGATGGTGGAAGCGACGCGAAATTACAAACGCGTAGTGCAGGTGGGACAGCAACAGCGCAGTAGTAGTCACTTTCAAAAAGCGATGGGACTTATTAATGCCGGGAAGATCGGCCAGTTGCGGAAGGTGAACATTTGGGCAAATTTCAATTACGGTATCGGGGCGCCCAAAGTACCGGATGAAGCGATACCCGCCGGTGTTGATTATGATATGTGGCTGGGGCCTGCACCGCTGCGGCCGTTCAACAAAACCCGCTTTCACGGCAATTGGCGCATGTTTTGGGATTATGGCGGCGGGCTGATGACAGACTGGGGGGTGCATTTACTGGATATGGCTCTATGGGCGAAGAATATTACCGGACTACCCTTGGCTGTAACCGCCGCCGGGGGAAATTTCGCCTACCCCAATCATGCACATGAAACGTTTGACACCCAAAGCGTAAGCTACCAGATGAAAGATTATACCATCAATTGGGAAAATACTTCAGGTACGCAAAACGGACCCTATGGCATTGGGTATGGCCTGGCATTTATTGGTAATGATGCCACTCTTGTCATCAACAGGGAACAGATGGAGTTGTTCCCAGAAATAGCAGACGGGAAAACCAAGGTTTCGGGCATGCCCAAACAAACGGGCAATGATTCCCATGAAGAACACATGAAAAATTTTATTGAGTGCATAAAGACCCGTAAAGACCCTGCCTGTTCAATTGAAAATGGGCGCTTGGTCGCCATGTATGCACACATGGGAAACATTGCATTAAGAACGCAGTCCAGACTGGAATGGAATGAAGGGGATAAAAATTTTGGTCAGAATAAAGCAGCGAATGCCCTGATAACACCCCGTTACCGTGCGCCCTGGCGATTGCCGGCGATTTAAAATTTTTACATGTACAACGTAATTTTACAACCTTGTTTGTAACAAAAAAATATTTTCATTGTATAAAACTGTTTCATTTTTTTGTGTCTGCAGGTACTCGCATAAAAAATGGACGTGCTTCCCAGGAATGTTCCAGAACAGAAGGCGTTTCTGCTACAGGTATTATCAATCTTATAGATGCAGCAAGGAAAGGCAAAACGGAATTTCGTGTTATACTTTTTAATACGATATCCGGCCGGCCAGAAATCCCTTTCTGATGGATCCTGTCTCTGAATCCGCGTTTGAAAAGGCATTTACTAACCAATAATTCCGGTGGTGGAAATTGCTATTTTTCACTTAAAGTAAATTTATCTACAAAAAAGCGTATCAAATTGAAGTTAATGGATATGCGTAAAGTATTTTGTTTGTCCCTCATCCTAATCGTTTTTTTGCAGTCCTTCAGTTTATCGAAATCTGATTCACCCATTGAATAAAGATATTCACTAATTTTTACTGGCAACCACCCGCATCATACTGTATCATAAAGCATCATAAGGTATCAATACGTATCATACCGTATCATTGCGCCCCATAATCTGGCCACCAAAAAAGGAAAACTACAAAATCAGGAATTAGTAACAGATTAGGAGCGAAGAAAAGGCTACTAAAGGCGAAGAAAAGCAACTAAAAGCAAAAGGATTAAAATTATAACCTGCTACAACCGCAGGAAACCCGCATCCAGCGCAGCATGGTCACTTCCCGATACAGAAAGCAACCTCCCGCAATTTTCGCGGGATTGCTGAGAATTAATATCTAATTCGTAACTAAGATTGAAAACCACAAAAAGATTATTCCGGGAGATTTTTCAATAGGTCTTTTGCAGGAACTGACTTAAAATT
>JAYVXJ010000371.1:0-1858 GCA_043785285.1 Chitinophagaceae bacterium | reverse complement strand
CACAATAGAAACATGTTTACAATCAGTCAAATTAAAGAAGCACACGCAAAGGTTAAAAGCGGTGCAGATTTCCCAGGGTATATCCAGGAAATAAAAGATTTAGGCATAGTTGCATATGACAATTATGTTGCAGACGGCCACACAATTTATTAGGGTGCAACTGCAATTCAAATGGAATTGCAGAAAGAATTTTAAAATCATATTCACAACATTGACATCATTCGTGGCATTTCCTCATTGGGCATACTAATCTTTAATATCGAGACTTATTCGCTGTTTACTTTTCTTAGAACAAGCAGCAATTATCCTTGAATTCCTGCATTTAGGCCCACAAAGGATACTCACAGCGCAGTAAGGAAGAACTGTTGCGTATGTATTGCGTCAATAACATTTCTATCCGCGAAGTGATGTTTGAAGACTATTCAGCAAAAACTTTTGTGCCCTGAATGAAAAGCGTATTAATTAGTACTGCGTAAGTACAAAGGCAAAAGCGATTTGGTCCTTTCAGGGCAATAAAGTCGGATTATAGTGGTAAACTGGAAAAGCTGGAGGCCAAGCTAAATACCAGCAAAAAAATATTTCCCAACCTGTCCTAATTTCGATTGGCCGATTGACAAGCTAGCATTATTCATCTAAATTTATTTTTATGAACCAGTTTCTGATTATTGTAAGAGGTAGCGACCATTCAAAAGCATCCCCGGAAGAAATGCAAAAACGTATGGTGCTTTTTGGGGAATGGACACAAAAAGTGCTGAACGGCCGTTATGTTGGCGGCGCACCCCTGGAAGAAACAGATGCCCGTCTCCTCAAATCTAAAAATGAAGTATTAACGGACGGTCCCTTTATGGAGTCCAAGGAAATGATTTCCGGCTATGCCATCATCAATGCCAATGACATCCAGGAAGCAACGGAACTGACCAAACAATGTCCGCTGCTTGGCCAGTTCCAACTGGAAGTACGCAAGCTAAAGCCCATGATGTAATAATCACTACGGCATGCCTTCTCCATCTATGAACGTGCAAATGTTAGTCGACCATCTTTTCCGCCAGGAGGCAGGAAGGATGGTTGCTATATTAACCCGTCTCTTCGGCATGCACAATCTGGAATTGGCGGAAGACGTACTACAGGATACCCTGCACCAGGCGTTGAAAGACTGGAGTCTGGGGGGCATCCCGGACAACCCGTCTGGTTGGCTGATGGTGGTTGCCAGGCGGAAAGCCATCAATACCATCAAACGGGAAAGATTCTTTCGTACGTTTGCCACAGATATGGATGCCCTGCTAAAATCCGAATGGACGGCTTCCTATACTATTGACAATATTTTTCTGGAAGATGAAATAAAAGACAGTCAGCTCCGGATGATGTTCACGTGTTGCCATCCTGCTTTAGCGGCCGGGGCGCAGATCGCCCTTACGCTAAAAACGCTCTGCGGCTTTAGCATTTCAGAAATCAGCGCAGCATTACTGACTACCGAATCCAATATCAACAAAAGACTATACCGGGCCAAGGAAAAAATACGAAATGAACAGATCGATTTTGCTGTTCCTTCCGGTCAGGATCTGTTACAGCGGTTGGATTCTGTTTTGCTCGTCATCTATTTATTATTCAATGAAGGGTATAATTCAACCAGCAATAATTTAGCGATCCGCAAAGATCTTTGCCTGGAGGCTATGCGCCTGGCCAGGTTGCTAATTGAAACTCCGATCAGGAATGAATATTCCCCAATCTATGCTTTGCTTGCGCTCATGTGCTTCCATGCTGCCCGCTTTGAGGCTCGGATCGATAACAATAATTATCTTATTATCCTGGAGGAGCAGGACCGAAATCTTTGGAATAAAGAACTGATTGCCCAGGGGTT
>JAYVXJ010000370.1:0-1859 GCA_043785285.1 Chitinophagaceae bacterium | reverse complement strand
TTTTGGTCAGCCAGAACAGAAAAGTATTGATTCCCTGATGAAGACGTATTACCAGACCAGCGCGCCAGGTGCCGCAATCGCCATACAGCAGCATCATAAAATGATTTTCGAAAAAGCATACGGGTTGGCAGACCTGGAAACAAAAAGGCCGCTAACACTCAATTCCGTTTTCAATATTGGTTCTCTTACCAAACAGTTCACCGCGTTCGCCATCCTGCAACTCCTGCAACAAAAAAACTAACCCTATCTGATACATTGGGAAAATATTTTGCCGGCCTGCATCCCGCTATTGCTTCCCTTACTATTTCCCACTTGCCCGGTCATTCCTCCGGAATCCCCGACCATTATGCGTTTACCGATACCAACAAAGTAAAGCATGCCACCGACAAAGAGGTATTGGAGGCGAAAAAAATCAGTGGCAGTTCGTATACGAATTTTCTGAAGCAACAGGTCTTTGATCCACTGGGAATGGCCGCCAGCACTGTATTTCAGATGCGGGAAAAAATTCGGAACCGCGTGGGAATCCCATATCCGGATCGACACAACCCACCAACTGAGCTATGGCTATGGCTGGTTTATTCATAAAAATTCCGGTTTCGTATCCATCTATCATGCCGGCTCCAATGGTGGATTCCGTACGGTGGTATTTATGATCCCGGCATTGCGGTACAGGATCAGTATCTTTTCCAACCGTCCCGATATCGATCTGGAAGATCTTGTGGAAAAAATCAATCAGATCCTGCACATCGCCGACAATTCTTTTATCAAATCTGCCCCCCTTGAATCTTTTATAAATAGTTGGCCTATTTTTGCGCCATGCAAAGAGACAACCTCGTATTCGAACTTATTCAAAAAGAACTTGAACGTCAAAGACATGGTATTGAACTGATTGCATCAGAAAATTTCACTTCCATCCAGGTTATGCAGGCCATGGGGAACGTGATGACCAACAAATACGCAGAAGGATATCCGGGGCGTCGGTATTATGGCGGCTGCGAAATCGTGGATCAGACCGAACAGCTGGCTATTGACAGGCTGAAAAAAATCTTTACCTGCGATTATGCCAACGTACAGCCGCATAGTGGGGCTCAGGCGAATGCCGCAGTGCTCCTGGCCGTCCTTCAGCCAGGTGATAAAATCCTGGGGCTGGACCTCAGTATGGGCGGACACCTTACGCACGGGTCCTCCGTAAATTTTTCCGGAAAACTATATCAGCCGTTTTTTTATGGAGTAAAGAAGGAAGACGGCCGCGTGGATTATGATATGATGGAGCAGGTGGCTAAAAAAGAAAAACCGAAACTCATTATTTGCGGCGCTTCCGCTTATAGTCGCGATTGGGACTACCCCAGAATCCGCAAAATCGCAGATATGGTGAGCGCATTGGTAATGTGCGACATGGCCCATCCGGCCGGGCTCATTGCCAAACAATTATTAAGTTCCCCTTTTGAAGATTGTCATTTTGTTACTTCTACCACGCATAAAACGTTGCGTGGTCCACGGGGCGGTATCATTCTCATGAAAAAAGATTTTGACAACCCACTTGGATTAAAAGATAACAAAGGGAATGTGCGACCCATGAGCAACCTGATGGACATGGCCGTTTTTCCCGGCATCCAGGGCGGTCCGCTGGAACACGTGATTGCCGCCAAAGCAATTTCTTTCGATGAAATTCTTTCCGACGAATTCACAGACTACGCCAAACAGATTATTGAAAACGCACAAGCCATGAGCGACTGCTTTACCAAAAAAGGATACGATATTGTGTCGGGTGGAACGGATAATCATTTACTCCTGATTGACCTTCGGAATAAAAACATCAGCGGGAAAAAAGCAGAGATCGCACTGGGTAAAGCAGCTAT
>JAYVXJ010000369.1:0-1860 GCA_043785285.1 Chitinophagaceae bacterium | reverse complement strand
GTATCGCAAAATGTCTTAATCATGTTCTGTGATAAAGAATCATTCAGCAATAATTTCCTGATCAGACTGTTCTGCATTTTAATTGGGGCAGGTTTTTCCTGGATCACACTGTCCAGTTGCCTTTTAATTAATCTTACCCTCGTTGCAATTTTGGTCTGCGCCTCAAGAAGCTGCAACGCGGCAGCTGTTGCAGGAGATCCATCACTATTCCCGAAACCGGTTTTATTGTCTATCCATACCTGCAACGAATCTTTATCCGGAATAAAATAAGCCTGCTTTCCGGAATACATAAACCGGATCCGGTAAAGTCCTTCTGCCGACTTAGGAACGAGAAAAACAAGACTGTCCTTTAAAGAATAAAGAACTTTTGCTGCCACCTGAATATTTGCTAAATCCAGAAAGCCAATTTTTGTGAGAAAAACAGAATCAAGGCTGGTTCCTTTCATCCGCAACACCACCCGCGAAACAGGTGTTTGAGTTGAATCACAACCCATCTGCATCACGATAAAAAGAAAAAAAGTCAACCCGGAAAAAAACATTTTCATCATACTCCAATCTACAACAAAGCGTGTTTCGGAAAGGACTAAAAATGAAAAAAGCCGTCTACCGACAGCCCTTTTCAAAATTAGAAAGTTTTTATTGCCGAACCCATTTCTCATAGATCTCCCTGGAATATACAGGATTTGAACCGCTATATCCATAATGCATCCAGAACGTCTGGGTTGAGGGGTCATACGTATTATTATAGGTGGTATAAACAAATGGTGGTCCGGGATAAGTCGCATCCCCACTGGCGTTATCCACACCATTGACAAAATTAGCACTGGCACTGGTAGAGCCCATCGGCGCAAAGTTTTTCAGGTTATTGGAGCCATCCACATCAAAATCAAATAACCAGCCTCCCAGGTCACCGACCTGCCCTTCAGAACGAATGGCCGAAATGGTAGTCAGCGCTTTTGTGGCATTTAATGGTCTGGGCGAGGATGGATGTACAAAATATCCGGTAACGGTATAATTAGCTTCAAACTGATTTCTCAGTTTAACGGGAACAATAATCACATTTAAATTGCTGGCAATGGTAGCTCCCTGGGCATTGGTTATTTTAAACGCGAGCGCCGGGTCAGTGGAAAAGTCTATCCCATTGGCATTAATATGAAGCACAAAAGGAACGATCTGCTGACCAGCTTTAATAACCAATTTTCCTCCGGCAGGCATAGTATATAATGACGGATCCAGCATAGTATACGTTGTACCATTTGCAGTATTATAAGCATCGAGGCTTGCCTGATCCAGGGCAACGGTAACGGTTACATCACTTTTCAGGGTGATGCTGACTACAGATAAGGTAACTTCTAATCCAACGCTATCATCTGTTCCAGGAGGAACACTGGCCGTCATCAGTACGGCAGAATTACCTGTATATTGGAACCCTACCAGGGCCGCGCTTTTACCGAAATCCTGTACAGGACCAGTATCCTTTAAGCAGGAACTAAAGGATAAAACCGATATCGCCAGTAAAGCGAAATAAATTTTCCTGTTTTTTATCATCTGCATATTTTTCATTCTCGTGTTTTTTCTTTGATTGATAAATACTTTCCAAATGGAGATTATTGGTTCCAAAATACAGTCGTAAACTGTCCATTTGCTCCCAGTGAAGGTACATTCGAACCATTCGTATTAAATTCGGATTGAGGATACAGGAATCTCGTTGGAATTTGCGGTTGTACGTGATCGCTGGAATGTGAAATACCTAAAATGGCCGGGCCGGGAAAATGAGTTCTTCTGTAATCGGAATAAGCGGTCACCCAGCTTATCCCATTTAAAGCAATCCATTTCTGGGTCATGATGGTTGCCAGTTTA
>JAYVXJ010000368.1:0-1860 GCA_043785285.1 Chitinophagaceae bacterium | reverse complement strand
CCAAAAGGGAATGATAAAAGTAGAAAATGTGGGGCTTGGAAAACCTGGAAAAAAATTAGTAAAAGTATCAGCTTTTATATCATATCGTGATAAACCTTTGTCCGTCCCTATCCAGATATTGTGAAGGCTGTCTTCCACCAATCCCTGGATCATGGGGCCGGCGATTGTGTGTTTTTTTTGTGGGTCATAAAAATAATTTTTAAAAGTGCTGCCGTCAAAACGGCTTAACCCATCCTTTGTACCGACCCACAAAAAGCCACTTACATCTTTGAGCATGCAAAGGGTTTGATCATGAGCCAGTCCGTCATCTACCCTCCAATTTACAGCGCTGTATTTATTTTGATGCGGATTATCTTTTTGCTGTTGGGCAACAGAAAAACCCATAGCAAAAATGAAGGGAATAAAAAGTAGTATTTTTTTTGAATTCATCATTTAAATAATTCTTAGCCGGTAAAGCGTTACAATATTATTATTACTAAGCTCTGCGAATAAAAGAGATTGAGTAACTGGCATTACGGGCTTGTGGTTAGCAGAAATAAGCAGGAGCTCAATACATTTTTTCTAAAAAAGATTTTAATACCCCGGGTTTTGTTTTAATTTCTTAATACCATCCGGGCCTGGGCTCAAGTCTATTTGCATTTGTGGAATAGGAAATATTTCGTTAAACTTTCTAAAATGAACGCCTGCAAAATAGCTTCTCTTTTCATGTTGTAAATAATTATTGATCTCTGTGTCTGCAATTCCCCATCTTACCAGGTCAAAAAAACGATGTCCTTCCATAGCCAGTTCAAGCATTCTTTCGTAGTGTACAGCCTTGCGTGCAAAATCCTGCCCATGGCTTGAAAAATATCCTTCGGGGTAGGGCTTGATAAAATAGTTTGCAGCCAGGTGAGCATCATCCGGGTAAAACCCCGCTTCGGGATTATTATCATCAAGGTAGCTGTGCACCCAACCCTCATGATGATCTGCCATCCTGTTCCTGATCCTGTTCACATATATTTCTGCCTGACCGGGGCTGCCAATTTCAACTTCTACTTCAGCGGCCCAAAGCAATATATCTGCAAAACGCACAAGATTAATATTGTTAGCCGTGGAGCCGGCTGTCCAGAAATTGGGATCAGAAAAATGCCCTTTCTGCGATTTTTTATAAACATTTTTTATTGGACTATAAGGGCCGTAAGTAAATACGTGATAATCCCGAACCCATTCTACTCCACCAAGATCAAGCCCCCAATCAAGATAAGGGATACTTCTTCGACCAACAGTCCAGTCCAGGCGGGGATCCAGTGTCCCGGTTTCTGGTGTAAATGGATCTGACGTTAAAATGCCTTCATCATTTTTTATATCTATTTCATTAAAATGATCAAGGTCGGGCAACCCTGTAACCGAATCTGTTTTAAAATGATTGACCAGGTATTGGGATGGTTGAAAAAAGCCACAACATCCTCCGATACCATTCGGGAAATTAAGGATATCACCGATATTTCCATTGAACCCGTTCGATCCATCATTAACAGATACCTGTACAGAAAAAACCGCTTCCTCATTGTTTTTGGTTTGAGGATTAAAATTATCAGCATACAAGTTTCGTAATCCATATGGTATACCACCGGCCGTAACACCATTATTGATCAGGTCCTCCAATAGTGGTTTGGCTTCGGTATATTTACGCTGAAATAAACAGGCTTTGGCAAGAAAAGCTTCGGCCGAATATTTATTCACCCTGCCTACGGCTATCATCTTGCCGGGAAGGTTGTCTTTGGCAAACCTAAAATCACGCTCAATAGCGGGCCATATCAGCGTATCATTAGACAGGTAATAATTTCCTGCCGCGTAGGTAACGCTTTCGTCTACGTAAGG
>JAYVXJ010000367.1:0-1861 GCA_043785285.1 Chitinophagaceae bacterium | reverse complement strand
CGGCAATACCGCTGCGGTTACCCTGTATCTGACAAATCATGTATTCCTTAAAAACCTGGATCTTGCAGGTTATGGAAGAAAGAAAGGAAATGGGAAAGACGGACTTTCCCTGATCAACTGCCATCATATTACAGCGGATAGTCTGGATATTTCCGGTTTTCAAAAATCAGGTCTCCTGATTTTTTCTTCAACGGATATTCTTATTTCAAATATAAAAGCACATGATAATGGGGCTGCAGGAATAGCGATTGAAGGCAGTCACGGAAAAAAGGAATCCCGGAATATTCAGATCCGGGAATGCAGGGCAGAAAACAATCCCGGCGACCCGACCAACCTGAATAATCATAGTGGGAATGGAATTGTAGCCGGGCATTGCACGAACCTGCAGATTGACCATTGCACGGCTACCAATAATGGGTGGGACATGCCCCGGATCGGTAATGGCCCCGTTGGCATTTGGTGCTACGAGTCAGATAGTGTAACCATTCAGCACTGCCTCTCCTACCGGAATAAAACTTCCGTGGGTGGTGCCGATGGCGGTGGTTTTGATTTCGATGGCGGAATTACCAATTCCATCATTCAATATTGTCTTTCTTATGAGAATCAGGGAAGTGGATATTGCATTTTTCAATATCGGGGAGCAAGCCCCTGGTACAATAATGTAATCCGATATAATATCAGCGAAAATGACGGCACGGTCTCCGATTCAAAAGCCGGAATAAATATTTGGAATAGCTCCGGGGATGCCAGGCAATTCCATGATTGCCTTGTTTACAACAATACCATTTATAATACTATGGAAGCTGCCATTAACTTTTCTGAAACAAGCGAAAGAAAGCAATTTGGATTTTATAATAATATTTTTATTGGGAAAGACAACCTGATTAAAGGGGATAAAGGAATGGATATTTTTCATGGAAATGACTGGTGGGGTATGACAAAAAAATTTAATGCCGATGGTATGCTGGATTTTTCTGCCTGGGCAAAAAAGTATCAGAAGGAAATGATATCCGGGAAAATCGTAGGATTTAATATCGATCCGCATTTCAAAGCACCGGGCAAAACGGCCATCAATTCCTTTCCGCAGAAAGAGTCATTTAATAAATACAAAATTCCCGTAAATTCTTTACTCCGGAACCGTGGGCTTGATTTGCTTCATGCCCTGAACATTAACACCGGACATCTGGATTTTAACCAGAAGCCGGCTCCGGCAAAGGCAGTTGGTGCGAGTTTCTGAAATCATTTAATACAGTCCAATGGAAAGAAGAGATTTGATTAAGCAAGTTGCCTTTTGGGGTCTCGCAGCACATCCATTAGTAAACGTTTTCGGACAACGGTCATCAACGTCCCCATTCGGGTACGAAACAGCATTAACCGGACCGCCCAAACCTGTTTTTGTATATAATAACTGGTGCGCCTACGATGAACTGTCGGACAATGTAGCACAGACGGAAATGTTGTCCATGCGGGAACTCGATGAAATCATCCGTTTGAAAAAGAACGGGGTGCAACTGGATTATTATGTGATGGATGCCTTCTGGTTTGATAAAAGGGGCGGCTACCGCACCTGGAATAAAGAGCACTGGCCAAACGGGCCGGGCAAATGGCTGGCATCATGTAAAGAAAATAATATTCTTCCGGGCATGTGGTTCTCCACCAATCTCATCGCCACCCATAGCGGAAGATTTTTAGAAGTCATGGATGAATGGAAAGATTCCCTGGCCACGGATCCGAATATCCTTTGTTTGTTTGAAGGCGGCTATCTGAATCATTTGGCTGGTTCATTACAACTCTGGTATGATAAAGGCGTACGGCTTTTTAAATTCGACTTTGCTTATTTTGAAGCGGTCACTCCTGGAGC
>JAYVXJ010000366.1:0-6327 GCA_043785285.1 Chitinophagaceae bacterium | reverse complement strand
TGTCGCATCGGGACATAGCCAGTTTGATCCTGTTCAGTCAAATAGTACTCCGGATGGAAGAGCTCTTAACAGAAGAACGGAGATTATTCTTTCTCCCAAATTGGATGAACTGTACAGGTTGTTGGAGACGGGTAATAATTAAAAAGTATCACGCAGCTATTTTACTTTCAATAGTACCGCCCAATATACGCATTCTCCACGATCGCTTTTTTCAACTCAAAAGGATCCATGATGCCTTCTTTGGCATACACAATTTTGCCGCCGGGTTCTACCAGAAGTGTATAGGGTAATGCACCCTGCCATTTCGGATCGACGGCCTCTATCAGCTTGTATTTATTGTCGCCGGAAAAAATGTAATTCCGGGTGGAAGCCTGTTGTTTCTGAAGAAATTGAAGGGCCTTGGTTTGCTTTGCCAGCTCATCCGCACTGATGCTGATAAATTCAAAATCCCGCTTACGATACATCCGGTTCATGGAAATGAATTCAGAAAATTCTGTTACGCAGGGTCCGCACCAGGTAGCCCAAACGTTTATCAATCGCAATTTATCCGAATTGTTTTTCAGTAACTTCTTAATGCCTGCTTCATCTATAGTATCCAGGCTTACCGGTTCTTTCGCCCATCTTTCCTTTGATTTTTCAATCCAGTCACTTTTTTCTACCCATTTAATGGAACAGCCGAATACCTTGGTGGTTGCAACGGGAACAGGTTTCCCGGCAAGCAGGGCGTCAATGGCATTCCGGGTATCCAATTGGGTTGGCGTTTTTGATGGCTTTTCCATATCGTCTATCCGGCCGCTATACCGGAGTATTCTTTTTTTATCGAAAATATATACGTGAGGAGTAGCTATTGGACCGTAAGCCAGGGATGTCTTTTCGGTTTCTCCATCATAGAGATAAGGGAAATTGAATTTTTTTTCTCTTGCCCGCACTTTCATTTCATCAAACGAATCACCCATATCCGTATACCCCAGCTCATCCAGGTTAATGGATAATGGATCATTGGGCATAATGGCAACAACGGCTACATTTTTAGAGGTGTAGTCGCTGGTTAATTGAATGAGCCGGTCTTCATAGGCTTGCGCCGTAGGACAATGATTACACGTAAATACGATCACCAAAACATCCGCTTTGCTGAAGGAGGCCAGTGAATATGTTTTTCCATCCGTTCCCGGCAGTCTAAAATCAGGAGCCTGCGCCCCAATAGGCAACGTTTTATGGTCTCCGGATAAGGGATCTCTTCCGGATGAAAGGTCCTTGAAAGCTGATACCCCCGAGAACAGGAGTAGGCTAAACAGATAAAGCAGGCAGGTTTTCATTCCCTAGATTTTGAAAGGATTACTTTTATTAAGAAGCTTTGTAAAAGGTAATCATTTTTAAAAAAACTAAAAACGCAGGCCGGAAAATTATTTACGGATGTAGTAGCAATGATGTAGTGAATGGCTGGTTCTAAATAATAGTTTTTTAACTGATGTAGTACTGATGTAGCTAAAACGCAGAAATTTGTTTTAAGATCATACATTTATAAAACAATTAAAGGATTGCTCAGCTTAAAATATTACCATGACATCGAGAAGGATATTTATTAAATCTGCCTCCGCTTTATCTGCTGCCGTTTTTGTAAAAGGACCACTTACTGCTTTTAAACAACCGTCCCTGATCGGGCTGCAACTGTACACGGTTCGTGATGCCATGCAGCAGGATCCGGTACAAACCTTGCAGCGGGTTGCAAAAATCGGGTATAATTCAGTGGAATCGGCTACCTACACCGGCTCACAAAAGTTTTACGGTATGGATCCCGCGGCATTTAAAAAAGTGCTGAAGGATAACGGCCTCACTATACCCAGTGGCCATTATCGCCTGGGGGAAGAAAAAACGCCAACGGTTATGAAGGGTACTATGCTTCATGAATGGCAAAAAGCCGTGGATGACGCAGCTGCAGTGGGTATGAAGTATATGGTATGTGCTTATTTATCCGAAGAAGAACGGGGCGGATTGGATCATTACAAGGCACTGGCTCAAGCGTTCAATAAAGCCGGTGAAACCTGCAAAAAAACAGGCATTCAGTTCTGTTATCATAACCACAATTTCGAATTTGAAGCACAAGGCGGTATTTATCCTTACGATATATTACTGGATAGTACAGATAAAAATCTGGTAAAAATGGAAATGGATCTGTTTTGGGTTAAAAAAGCCGGCCATGATCCCATTGAACTATTCAAAAAACATCCCGGAAGGTTTCCACTCTGGCATGTGAAGGACATGACCTCCACACCGGATCAGACTTTCGCTGAAGTAGGTAGTGGGATTATTGATTTTAAAACGATATTTCATAATAAGGATCTCGCCGGTATGAAATATTTCTTTGTTGAACAGGATAAATGTCCCGGTTCTCCGTTCGACAGTATCACCCAAAGCTTTACTTATATTAAGAAAAACCTGGTTTAGTTTTTATAGCCAGCGGATCATATTGGGAGGGGAAAATAAAAATTAAATAAGAAGCCTCTCCATAATCATTTCGCGGAGGAAGGAAAAGACAGCAGGAAATTAAATAGATTGGTTTCTGTACTGATCTTCAGTTTTTTCCTAAGCCGGTACCGGCCGATTTCAACACCCCTGACGGAAATGCTTTCCAGTTGGGCGATTTCTTTGCTCGATAAATTCATACGCAGGTATGCACAGAGCTTGAGCTCATGGGGACTCAGGTTTGAATAAGTGGATTTGATATTACTGAGGAAATCGCTGTGCACATGGTCGAAATGCTGGGCAAACTGCTCCCAGTCCTTGTCCATTTTATTCTCCTCGCTCAGGATGCGCATGATTTTTTTGAACTCATCCGGCGCTGCATGCCCGTTCGCATTTTTCTTGATGCGGTGCATCTCGTCTTTAATATTTCCCAGCAATTCTCCTTTTTGCACCAGGTGCATGGCGGTGGATGCAAGCTCCGTATTTTTATATTCTATTTCAGCTTCGAGTTTTTCATTTCGCAGTTTCACTATTTCTTTTTCGGACTTGTCCAGTTCCAGCTCATGCAGGTAGGTTAATCGCCTTTGTTCTTCTTCGTATTTCTGCTGTTGCTCCACAAATAATCTTTTCTGCCATCTGTAAATCAGGAAAAATATCCCGGCAAGCAAAAAAATATATACCAGGTAAGCCCAGGTGGTCCAATACCAGGGTGGTAATACAACAAAAGAATATGCATTTACAGAAGATTCATTGCCCAGGTTATTTTTTGCTTTCACCTGGAAAAGATATTTCCCCGGAGACAGATTAGTATACTCTTTTTCCGTTTTTTTAGACCAGGGCGACCAGGAATTAGCATACCCTTTCAGATAATAACTATACTGAACATTGCTTTGTTCAGCATATACGGGAGCGGAATATTCAAAATGCAAAGAGTTCCATTTGTTGTGAACATTGGGGATGGCTTCTTTTGGCTGATCCGACTGCTGATTGATTTCTCCAAAAAAACCTCCGAATAAAAGGCTGTCTGATTTCCCAAAGGCTTTTACTGACCGGATCTTCACCTGAATATCGTATTGATTCTTTTTATATTCATCATAATTGATATGATAAAAGCCTTTTTCAGCACCCACCAGAATATTGCTATTGTTATATGGGTAAACGTTCTCCATGCCGCTCACCATTTTGCCATTGAGTTCCGGGAAATAAATGATTTTAGGCAGCTTCCAGGAAAAGTCAATTACACCAAGATTTTTATTTTCTACAAACCAGATATTACCAGAAGAATCTTCTTTCAGATACCGGATATTCCTCTTCCCGAAAAAGCCGGACCAATAAGCAGATGGTTCAAAGCGGTCATTCTCCGGGTTATATTCATAGATCCCCTTTTCTGTTGCTACCACAATCCGGTTCAGTACTTTAAAGAGTTGGTTCTTGACGGATGAAGGCAGACCATCTTTCTCCGTATATAATTTAGTTGCTGTTGGCTGAGTGGGATGGAAATCAATTTTATACACTCCCCGGTAGGGATGTGCCACCCAGATGGTATTATTATTATCCATGGCCACAAACTGTGAAAATTCAGCAAAGCCCGGAATGTTGCCTTTGGATATAAACTGATTATGCTGCCATTCAAAAAAATCCAGGCCTAAATCATTTCCTGCCAGAACCAGTTTACTGGGAAGCACATTGGAATAAGGAAGAAAACAATGATAGCCCGTCCGGTTGTTGACCGGAATAGCGCGGTCGCCCTTAATTTCAAAAGCACCGTCGTGATGGCCCAGCAATAAATCGCCATTAATATTGGTAAGCGTCCAGGTAGAGCCCTTGGTATTGTCTATGGAAACAAAATCGCCGTTCACAAAACTGAGATCGGTCTTACCCCTCAGTTGTACTTTGTACAATCCGTTCGAAGTGCCCACATATAATTCATCTTTATAAATAAGGGATGTGTATCCTTTACCCTCATTCAGTTTTTCAGGATAGATATGTTTAATGGCATTATTATAGGCGATAAAGTCTATGCCATCGTCTAATCCAAGCCAGAGATTATTATCTTTATCCAGAAAAAGGGTAAGTATATTATTAATCTGCAATCCTTCTTTCCGGGACAAATTCTGAATGATTTCTCCTTTTTTATTAATTACATAACAGCCATTCAGGTTGGTGCCTACCGCGATCCAGTCTTTCGTGACCGGTATGGCCGTGAGGATTCGCTGGTTCAGAAATGGATTCAGACCGGCAAACCGGAAAGTAGACAACTTATCGTTGTTTAATATATAAAAACCCGTATTAATGGTAGTCATAAAAAGACTGTCCTTGCCAAAGGAAAACAAGGAGGAAGCCAAAAAGCCTGGCGGAAGCTGGGTAGTATCCAAAAAAGAAGTCCAGAGCCCATTATTAAATTTCATCAGTCCGTTTTTCAGGTCCTGAGCTATAAGGGTATTATTGCCCAGCCCCAGAAAAACCCATTCGGTGGTTGCCGGATAAGCCGTAATTGAATTATTAGTGTATTGAAAGATTTTTTCTTTTGATCTGAAAAAAATACTATTTCCAACCGGAATAATGTTCCAGATATCAGTAAAGGAGTAATTTTGTTTCGAAAGCAGGCGTTTTAAAGAAGTGAAGACCAGTTTTCCATTCTTATCGGGAGAAAAATATCCAAAATCATCCTGGCCTCCTGCGTAAATCTTGTTGTCTTTGCCGATCGCCACGGAACGGACAACGGATTTATTGGGAAGGGAATACAGTTTCCAGAAAGCACCGTCAAATGTTAAAAGGCCTTCGGGGTTTGCAAAGTACATGACCCCGTTCTGATCTTCCACGATGCTCCGGTTTTCCGTACCCGCATTGTATGTTCCGTTGTAGTAGTTGATAATGTCCGGGATACCGATGGGATTTTGCCCGTACGATACACTCATTACCATAGCAAGCAATAGGATTATCCCGCTCTTCATACTGTAATCAATCTGAGCCAAATATACAGGGTATGCAGTCAAAAAAATACAAGTACAGTCCGCGCAGTATCAAGAGTCAGCTATCTCCCGTTTTAAACCCGGGCTTTGATGTAGTGATGTTGTAGTAGAAAAATTTAGTTTCAGCTTGTTTTTTTATCCTGAAGTAGTATTGAAGTAGCCATAAAACGAATCTTAATTACAATGAAATCTAAATTCGCTGCCCCAGCGATTCCTCACCAATTAATTCTATTTTACATGAAGAAGAGCCTTGCCATACTGATGATGATCTTTTCCGTTTCTGCATATGCACAGCAAAATTCTATAGGGATTTTTGAAGGACATATCGATGTGGGTACTAACGTAAAGCCCGGAAGTGCCACCTATATCCCGGAAACCCGGCAATATGTGATCTCTGGTTCCGGATACAATGTATGGGCCGACCATGATGAGTTTCAGTTTGTCTGGAAGAAAATGAAAGGTGATTTTATCCTTTACACCCGGGCGGAATTTCTGGGATCCTGGGTTAATTACCACCGCAAAGTAGGCTGGATGGTTCGTAAATCCCTGGATGGCAATTCTCCTCACGTAAATGCGGTGGAACATGGGGACGGGCTCACTTCGCTTCAGTTCCGAAGAACAGCCGGAGCCCAAACGGAAGAGATCAAATCGAAATTAACCAGGGCGAATATCCTGGAACTGGAAAGAAAGGGTAATCAATATATCATGCGTTCGGCAATATATGGTGAGCCTTTTGTAACCGATACGATTTCAGATATTGATCTGGGAGATGAAGTTTACGTTGGACTTTTTGTGGGTTCCCACAACTCGGATGTTATTGAAACAGGGGTATTCAACAACGTGCGCATTACCGTTCCTTTTAAAGGAGTATCTGATCAAAACACCCAGATGA
>JAYVXJ010000365.1:0-6329 GCA_043785285.1 Chitinophagaceae bacterium | reverse complement strand
CGGGAAGATCGAGACTATAATTCCTTTTTTCGTTTGAATGTTTTTCGGTGAGTTCTACTTCAAGCAAATGCCGGTTGAAGGTCCAGTCATCAATAAATCTTTTCCGGCTGGCGAAACTGAGCGGGGCCTGGTTTTGTTCGGCCACCTGAATAAAAACTTCTTTTACTTCCGCTTGTTCTTCCCCGATAACAACGGGAATGCCAGGTTTGATGATGCCTGCTTTTTCGTAAGCAATTTTCTGCAGGGTATTGCCGAGCAGATCCATGTGATCATAACTGATATTGGTAATCACGGAAAGTTCGGGAAGAATGATATTGGTGCTGTCCAGCCGGCCTCCAAGGCCCACTTCAATTACAGCAATATCCACTTGCTGCTCAACGAACCAGTCGAAAGCCATGGCTACGGTGATCTCAAAAAAAGAAGGTTGAATAGATTCTATTGTGGACATCAATCTTCCAGTAAATGTGGTGACAAAAGATTCCGGGATCATTTGGCCGTTAACGCGTATGCGCTCCCGGAAATCATACAGATGAGGGGAAGTGTATAGCCCTGTTTTATAACCTGCCCGTTGAAGGATGGCCGCCAGCATATGACTGGTTGACCCTTTGCCATTGGTGCCGGCAATGTGAATGGATCTGAATTTTTTTTCCGGGTTCTCCAGAAGCCGGCTGAGGATAAGAATATTGGTCAGGTCACTTTTATACGCTTTCGCACCAAGCTTGCTGAACATAGGCAGCCGGTTAAAAAGAAAGTCGATCGTTTGGGAATAATCCATTATGACCCCGATTGGAGCGATCAGTTATTGTTCTTAAAATCACCCCGTTTCCAGGCCTGGATAAAATCTGCCCAGGCCAGTGGATTAAATATATTCTGCGGCGGATTTTGTCCCTGATAATAATATTTAGTAGCGCTTTGTTTAAGATAAAGATTAGCTGCTTCCCGGGCATCGGAAGGAAGGCCGCGCGCCAGTACGCGTCGCTTCACGGCATCGTTATTCTGCCGCGCGACCTCGATTTCATCGTCTGGGACTTTGGCATTTACAAAATCCCGGTCAAATTGCTCGCGGGTCGGCCGTGGTTTGATAATGGTTGCCGGAAGATATAAGGTATCCGTCACCAGCAATTGGATAATGCTCCATTGATTTCCTTCCAGGTTTTTTGGAATCTCCACGAGTTTGGGTTTGTAGCCGATACTGCTGAATTCAATTTCATCGCCTTTCATCACCACAATGGAAAATACGCCCTGTTCATTGGAGAACGTTCCCCGGTGTTGTCCTTTCACAACAATACTTACGGAAGGAATTCCCTGCAGACTGTCAGCCGTCATTACCACGCCAAAGAACTGAACGACAGAGTCCTTCAGTTTGTCAAACTGCGCATGCAGGGTGCAGGGCGCGGACAAGATCATTAGGTATAGCAGATATTTCTTCAAAATGGAGCCAAAAATAAAGTTTATAAATCGTAAATCGTAAACAAATTAAAGCGCCTATCAACTAATTTTGCAACCTGTTCCAACTTTTTAACAAATAATTGCGCATGACTGTTGAAAAATTGTTAGAAGCATTAAGTACTGTGCAGGAACCAGACCTGGGAAAGGATTTGGTTACCCTGGATATGGTGAAGGATTTATTGATTGAGGAAAACAAAGTTTCCTTTACGGTCACGCTGACCACTCCGGCCTGTCCGTTGAAAGACCGGATTAAAAATGATTGTATCCGGGCGATTCATTCGGTAAACCCGAAGGCGATTATACAGGTGAATTTCACTTCAACTATCAATACAAACAGAAAAGATATGGCTATGGTTCTTCCGGAGGTGAAGAATATTATTGCCGTAGTAAGTGGTAAGGGCGGTGTAGGAAAAAGCACAGTGGCTTCGAATTTCGCCCTTTCTCTGGCAGCTGATGGGGCTAAAGTGGGATTGATGGATGCTGATATTTACGGTCCCAGTTTGCCAATCATGTTTGGAGTAAGAGGCGAGCGGCCCATGATGAAAAATGTGAACGGCAAGGGCATGATTCTTCCCCTGAAGAAATATGGGATCAGCCTCATGAGTATTGGTTTGCTCATTGATGAAAAAAATGCTGTTGTATGGCGGGGACCCATGGTGAGCAGTGCGGTCAGGCAATTTGTTTCTGAGGTATTCTGGGATGAACTGGATTATCTGGTGATTGACATGCCTCCGGGTACCGGGGATATTCACCTCACCCTGATGCAAGCCGTTCCGGTAACCGGAGCGATTGTAGTGAGCACGCCGCAGGATGTGGCTTTGGCTGACGCTAAAAAAGCCATTGCGATGTTTGCGCAGGCTCAGTTGAAAACGCCGATCATCGGTCTCGTAGAGAACATGAGTTATTTTGTTACAGATGAATCACCGGAACATAAATATTATATTTTTGGAAAGGAAGGTGGAAAAAGACTGGCGGAAGAATATGATATTCCCTTTCTGGGACAGATTCCTTTAATACAAAGCATACGGGAAGGTGGCGATGAAGGCATACCCGTCATGCTGGGTAACCATGAAGCTTCCCGCAAAGCTTTCAGTGAATTTGCGGGTAACGCAGCCCGGAGCATTGCGATGATCAATGCCAATATCAGCGCTGACCGAAGGGCCCAGGTTGTAGTAGGGTAATTTTTCTTTTTTTCTTTTTGCTTTTTACTTTTTCTATGTATGATATTTCTTACTTTAAAGCTGAGCATCCCGGTGAAGTGATCGATTTCATGAAAGCCCATCCTTTTGCTGTGCTTTGCGGCTGTAATGAAAAGGGGATCCCGGCGGCAACCCACCTTCCGCTCTTGCTGGAAGAAAGGGAAAACAAATTATTCCTGCAGGGGCATTCGATGAAAAAGCAGGGACATACCGATGCCTATTATCAGAATCCAAATGTGCTGGCTATTTTTTCGGATGCCCATACGTATGTAAGCGCCAGCTGGTACGAAAATAAACAGGTTGCCAGCACCTGGAACTATCAGGCTGTTCATGTAAGCGGCCATCTTCGTTTCCTGGATGAAGCGGCACTGCATGCAGTACTGACCAGGATCACAGAAACATTTGAAGGAGCAGGTTCCCCTTCCCTGGTGAAACAACTGGATCCGGGATATGTTAAACAGATGATGAAGTCCATTGTGGCATTTGAAATAGAGGTCAACGCCATTGAACATGTATTTAAGCTTAGCCAGAACCGGGACGAACAGTCCTATAAAAATATCATATCCCATCTTCAGGAACAGGATACCGGTGCGCAAAAGATTGCGCAGATCATGGAAGAGAAAAATAAAGGCAGATTTTCCGGGAAGCAGCATTAAGCATATGTTGTCTTCAACAAAATGCTTTTCTTTGCCGAAACGGATTTCATGAACCGGCAACAGCTCATCCGCCAGATTCTGCAAAAGAGGAACTATTTATGTGTTGGCCTGGACACTGATCTCTCCCGCGTACCCGCTTTTCTGAAATCATTTGCTGATCCGGTTTTTGAATTTAACAAGCGGATTATTGATGTCACCAAGGAATACTGCGTCAGTTATAAGATCAACACCGCTTTTTATGAAGTACAGGGTTCCAGGGGTTGGGAGACCATGCAGAAAACAGTTGCCTATATCCCTTCTTCCCATTTTAAAATTGCAGATGCCAAACGCGGAGATATCGGAAACACGTCTGCCCAATATGCCAACGCTTTTTTTGAAACATTATCCTTCGATGCAATTACTGTAGCACCCTATATGGGAGAAGACAGCGTAAAACCTTTTCTCGAACATAAGGATAAATGGACCATTCTGCTCGGACTAACATCCAATGCCGGAGCAAAGGATTTTGAACTTCAACCTCAGGGCGATGGATTCTTGTATGAAGAAGTTTTACGAAAAGCCTCCCGGTGGGGGACAACCGAAAACCTGATGTTTGTAATCGGCGCCACGCAAGCGGATTGGTTCACAAAGATCCGGGCATTGACTCCGGATCATTTTTATCTGGTCCCCGGTGTGGGTGCGCAGGGCGGAAGTTTGAAAGAGATATCTGAAAAGGCCCTCAACCGCGAAGTTGGCCTGCTTGTGAATGTCAGCCGGGCTATTATTTATGCCTCTTCGGGCGAAGACTTTGCTGAAAGGGCTGCAGTAGTAGCTGGGGAATATGCCTTGGAGATGAGTCAATACCTGGATTTAGCCCATTTGTAAAAGAAATAGCAACCGGATTGCGGATCCCATTTCGTATCATTCACTATATGTAAGATCACCTATTCACGTTATCAGGATCTTCCTCCTTATCATCCTTATTCTTGTTTCGGGAATCATTATCAGTATCTCCCGAATCTTTATCTACCGATGTATCCCCCACATTCGAAATCCGGATCTTTCCGAAACTGCTCCTGATCCTGATTCGTGCAGCTCCATTGCCTGAATTTCCGGAGTAATCTTTATCGAATTTCGGACCCATCGTATCATCTTCTTTTTCTTCGGAGATGCTGATCCGGGAATTGTTTTTAAAGCTTCCGAAATTTGTGTGTACATCAAAGCTGGCTGACAAATTTTCGGGAACATTCATTCGGACGGCAGAATAGGATTCGAAAAGATAGAGATCCTTAATGGCATTGTCTACTGTGAATTCCACATTATTGCAAAACTCAGTGTGGATTTTGGCGTTGCCGCTTATGTTTTTAATAAAGGCTTTACTGTTGAACTTAAACGTAACGTCGGGATTGGTAACAGCCCCTATATCCGCCTTCCCGAATTCCACGTGCAGTTTCTTTGCATTGGAAAGTTTGCCGGTAGTGAGTTCGCCGAACTTACTGATCAGGCTTACGGGTCCGATAAAGTTCCCGATATTGACCTTTCCGAAACTGTTTTCTATACTGAGCGGGTTGCCGGAAGGCATAATCACTTTATAGTCAATGTAAAACCGCCGCTGGTCTTTACCCTTGTACTTTTTTCCATTACCCATATTGCCGATCTCGGTTTTAAAGGAAATATCATTGCCATTTTTCCTATCGGATACAGAGATCTCGTTCATCATTTGCTGAGCCTTCTCGTCCGTGGACGCATTCACGCCGATCTCTATTTCCACGCGGATCTCGTTTTTATCCCAGGTGCTCACCGCCACATCTCCGAAAGAATTTTCGATGGATAATTTCTCATCGCCACTCACGGTGTAGGATTTGCTGATATTCTTTTTCTTCTCCACATTATCCCCGTCGGATGCTATGCTGAGAAAGGGAATCAGCAGGAAAGACAGGATGGTAGCTAGTTTAAACGGATTTATATGCTTTTTCATACGCTGATTTTTTGGAGTGCTTGATTTGTTTAATAATATTCAACTGTTTGTTCAATAAGCCGATCTGAAGCTGCAGGTTTGAGATCATGGCTTCAATCAACTGTTCCCTGTTCGGGTTTTTGGGAAGTTGTGTTTTTAATGCCTGGTATACGCTGTCTAATTTATTCACATCGCCTGAAAACTGTTTGTACAGCAGGGGTTCGTCTTTTTGTAAAGTTTTGAGCTCATGGTGCTTGATCTCAATGAGACGGGTATAGTGATACATCTCTTCGGAATAGTCTGCTTCTTCCGTGTTGGTAGATGCCGTTGATTTCTCAACTCCGGATTTCTTTGGCACTACAAGCTGTATTTGGGCTATATCCGGCTGAACCACGGTTGGCGTATCCGTTGGTCGTGCATCTGCCGCTTGCTGTTTCTTTTCGGGTACGGGCAGCTGGTTGTTTACCGCAACAGGGAGCGCCGGAGTGGTATGATGAAGAGAGAAATAAATCCATCCGCCGGCTAAAACCAGCAACACTGCTGCAGCGGCGGAAAGCCAGCGTTTAAAAGGCATGGAGCGAATGGGCGCTTCCTTCTTTTCTTCTTTCTTCACTCCTGCGGATTCCATTTGATCCCGGATCTTGTCCCACAATTCCGGAGCCGGCGACTCATCGTCGAACTGATCCCGGTGATCCTGTACAAATTTTTCTAAATGGCTGCTCATGATAAGCCTCCTTGTTTTATGTATTGTAATAATTTTTGTTTGGCACGCATATACTGGGTTCTCACAGTCACATGCGATACCTGCAATATCTCTGCTATCTCTTCCTGATCGTACCCTTCAAAGAGAAGGAGTGTTAATACGGTACGGTATCCGTTTGGTAATTCCTTCACTGCTTTTTTTATTTCTTCAACTTTCAACTGCAGCTCACTTTCATCAAACTTTTCTTCATCGGGTAAATAACCCACGGTTGTTTTTTCCATGTCTATGATGATCATCTTTCGTTTTCTAAGGGCATTGATGGACTTATTGATCACGATCCTTTTTAGCCACCCACCGAAAGTGGATTTGTAAGCAAAACTTCCGAT
>JAYVXJ010000364.1:0-1865 GCA_043785285.1 Chitinophagaceae bacterium | reverse complement strand
TGCCGCGGTTGCTTTTCGGAATGATGCCGAAATGAATGACTTCTTCATCCGCGAAATTAAGCCGCATGTTGGCTGCCTTAATGGGATCAATATCGCCGATCAGGTCAGCTACACTTACATC
The DNA here is from genome assembly GCA_043785285.1 of Chitinophagaceae bacterium. GTDB lineage: Bacteria > Bacteroidota > Bacteroidia > Chitinophagales > Chitinophagaceae > Puia. The sequence continues at coordinate 1,744 of JAYVXJ010000364.1, read as the reverse complement.
TGGTGTGGCCAGTTTTTCGCTATAACGATCGTTGCGGGATAACCAGGAAATGGGGGTAGCATCTCCTTTTTCTTTAAGCAGTTCCCGTGCAAATTTGGATATGGGTGCAAAAGGATCATCGTTGATTTCACTTCCGGTTATAAAAGGAATGTATTCGTCCAGCAGATTGATCATCTGGCGTGCCATCCTTGTTTTAGCCTGTCCCCGCAACCCGAGAAAAAGGATATTGTGCCGGGAAAGCAAAGCCCGTTCGGTATCGGGAATCACCGAGTCTTCATAACCTACAATGCCGGGAAAACTGTTCACTTTATGTTGAAGCCTTTTCAGCAGGTTTTCCCGGATTTCTTCTTTCACTTTTTTTCGGGTGTACCCTGATTTTTTCAGTTCTCCAAAGGTTTTTATTTTTTCAATATTCATCGTCATTTTTTTGATTATCCTTCTTGTACGGGTTAAAAAAGAATGGTTATTTTATTTGCTGAATAAATGCTTTTGCATCTTCCGTGGTGATGGCTGTTAAATTAGTATCCGTATAAAAATGAAACGGTTAGGATGGGGCAACCATTATTTTTATCATCCTTAAAGCGAACGTAAGTCTAGTATACCGTCTTTCTTTTACCATTTTCAAAATCCCGGAAGATAAAAGCGCCCAGGTGATCCAGCGAAGCAAAGAAAGCCTTACCGTTGTTCGTTTCGGTGAATTCAGTCACGAACCGTTGCAGGTATGGGTCGCTGGCGATCATAAAGGTAGTGATAGGGATCTTGATCTTTTTACATTGGGCAGCAAGGTTCAGACAGCGTGCAGTAATTCTGCGGTCCAGCCCGAAACTGTTTTTATAATATCGTTTTCCTGATTTCAGACAGGTAGGTTTTCCATCGGTGATCATGAAGATCTGCTTGTTCGGATTTCTTCTTCTCCTTAAAATATCCATGGCCAGCTCGAGTCCGGCAACTGTATTCGTGTGGTACGGACCTACCTGCAAATAGGGAAGGTCTTTGATTTCGACCGTCCAGGCATCATTGCCAAACACCACAATATCCAGCGTGTCTTTTGGGTACTTGGTGGTGATGAGTTCGCTGAGGGCCATGGCGACTTTTTTGGCCGGCGTGATGCGATCTTCTCCGTAAAGGATCATGGAATGCGAAATATCAATCATCAGTACGGTGGACGTCTGGCATTTATAATCCGTTTCCCGGATCTTCAGGTCGTCTTCCTGCATGTTGAAGGATTCAATGCCGTGATTGATCTGGGCATTGCGAATGGATTCGGTGAAATCAATCTGCTCCAGTTGATCTCCGAATTGAAAAGGCCGGGTTTCCGGATTTATTTCATCCCCGGTTCCCGGTTTGAAACTGTTGTGGTCTCCTGACTTTGTCTTTTTTAATTTTCCGAAAATTTCTTCCAGCGAGCGTTTGCGTATTCCCTGTTCTGTTTTGGAACTGATTTTAAAGGATCCGGTCTGTTTATTTTCGTCAATATATCCTTTCTCGCGGAGTTCATCTATAAAATTACCCATTCCATATTCCCCATCGGTAAGTTCATATTCCTTATCCAGCTGGTTCATCCATTGCAAAGCTTCGCCCACATCGCCGCTGGTATAGGTGAGTAATTGCATGAAAATATCGAGGAGTTGGTCAAATTTCGATTTACCTTCCCTGGACGGATCATATTTTGTGAAATGAAAACCTATCATTTTATCAAGTTACTGCAATAAAATTAAATAAATAATTTCTGGTTAAATAGGAT
>JAYVXJ010000363.1:0-1866 GCA_043785285.1 Chitinophagaceae bacterium | reverse complement strand
TATTCAGTTTCATATGCGGACAATCATTGCAGGCACAACTGGTTTCCGGCGGTCCGGGTATAAATACCTTATCCGGAGAAGCCAGTTTCATCTGGTGTAAAATGCCGGATTCTGTTCCAACAATAAATTCCATTGACGGGTCAGATTGCGTAAATTTTAATAAGGCAGTTGTTGAGCCGATAAAATCTGCCATCCGAAGAATTGCTTCTTCGCATTCCGGATGCGCAATGAATTTAGCCTTCGGATGTCTGGTTTTAAGTGCGCCTATCTTTTGCAGACTAAAAATTTCATGAACCATACAGGCACCATTCCACAATACCATATCGCGACCTGTTTTTTTTATCAGGTATGCGCCCAGGTTTTTATCCGGGGCGAAAATTATTTTCTGATGCTCCGGCAGACTTTCAATTATTTTCTGTGCATTGGAGGAAGTACAAATTATATCACTGAGCGCTTTTACCTCTGCGCTGCAGTTGATATAAGAAATCACCTTATGATCCGGGTGCTTTTCTTTAAATGCCCTGAATAAAGGTGCCGGCGCAGAATCTGCGAGAGAACAGCCGGCATTTAAATCCGGAAGCAGTACTTTCTTATCCGGATTCAGGATCTTTGCTGTTTCAGCCATAAAATGAACACCGGCAAAAACAATGATATCCGCTTTTGTTCTGGCAGCTTCCTGAGCCAGTCCGAGACTGTCACCTATAAAATCAGCCACATCCTGTATATCCGCGTCCTGGTAATAATGCGCCAGGAGCACCGCATTTTTTTCTTTTTTCAACCGGGCAATTTCTTCAAAAAGATCCAGTTCGGGATTAACCGGAATATCCAGAAAGCCTTTTCGGCTTACCTGCATCCTTGCCTGATCAATGTTTATAACTGCCATAATATATAATAATACATTATTTATTTAAATAGAACTATTACTATTATAAGTGTGAATTAGTGGAAAAGCCCATTCATAAATTATTGTTTTTGAATTAATATTTTATTTTCCCCCTATATTAACATTCTATCAACAGCCGGTAAACCCCTTCAACAACGGCTTTTGCCTTTATTCACAAATCATCAGACTTACCGGGTTCTGGATAACTATTTAGTAACATCCCCATAATAAAAAACGGTATAAGTAGTTGTTTGTTCACCATAAAGTGAAAGGGACTATAAAATAATAAATCTACACGCATTCCTTTCACATAAATTCCGGTAGAATATCAGGGTTTTCCACTAGAAAGTAGGGTTTATTCACGTAGTGTTGTTAGTATGAGTTCCACTCTTTCCAGTTTGTTTCACGGTATGGTTGTCACGTTATCCGGGTTTAACAGGAAAGGGGCAATTCGTTGAATTAAAATGAGGATGGCGCTGCCTTTCCCTGTTTTCCACAATTTGTTCATAACCATTTTTCAACTATTTTTGCCATCCTTTCAAAAAACCTACAATATAATTATGTCTATTATTCAGCAAATCAGAGATAAAGCGGCCTGGCTGGTTTTTGGCCTGATTGGAGTGAGTTTGATCGGATTTCTTCTTATGGACTCTTCTGTTGGTAATAGCCGGCTTTCTGCCGCCAACTCGGGAAATGTAGGATCAGTAAACGGGCAAGAGCTGGATTATACCGATTTTCAGAAGCAAATTGCAGGAAGGGAAGATCAATATAAGAGTCAGGGGTATCCCGTGAATGAAATGATGCAGCAGAATATCCGGGAAGAGGTATGGAATCAATTTGAAGAAGAAGCCGTTCTGAAAGGGGAATATAAAAAACTCGGCCTTGAGGTGAGTGATAAAGAGTTAAACGATATGCTGGTTGGGCCCAATGCTGTACCGGAAATCAAAAGAGCGTTCACCGATTCGAACACAGGCGTTTTTGAT
>JAYVXJ010000362.1:0-1867 GCA_043785285.1 Chitinophagaceae bacterium | reverse complement strand
TTATTCGCCAGCTCGGAAAAGTGTTTGGTCTTCCGGATAATGAAATCGTGCAATTGCAACGAACAGACAGGGCGACCGACAACAATGGCCGGCTGATCCAGCAATACGGCAAACTGATGCAGGGGTTTCCGGGTTATCCCTCACTGCACCCCTGTGGCATTCTGATTAGCCAGGAACGGGTTTTGAATTATGCGACCCTCTTCATGCCGCCGAAGGGTATGCCCACCGTGCAGATGGATATGTTCTCTGCGGAAGATATCGGGCTGAACAAATTTGATGTGCTGAGTCAGCGCGGGCTGAGCCATATCCGGGAGGCACAGCGCTTGATTAAGGAAAATAAAAATATCAGCATTGATATCCACGATATTGAAAAATTCAAGAAGGATGCGGCAGTTGCCACCCAAATCCGCGAAGCGAATTCCATCGGCTGTTTTTATATTGAGTCGCCGGCCATGCGACAGTTGCTGAAAAAACTTCGCTGCGATGATTACCTCACGTTAGTGGCCGCCAGCTCCATCATCCGGCCGGGCGTAGCCCAATCGGGCATGATGAAGGAATATATTTACCGCTATCACCACCGCGACCAGATCAAATATCTGCACCCGCTCTTCGAAGAACATCTCTCCGAAACCTTTGGCGTCATGGTCTTTCAGGAAGACGTGATCAAGATTGCGCATTATTACGGCGGCCTGGATCTGGGAAAGGCGGATATCCTGCGCCGGGCCATGTCCGGCAAGTACCGCTCGAACAACCAGTTCCAAATGATCAAAGAGGAGTTCTTCGCGAGCGCAAAGCAGTTAGGACGCGAGGAAACCCTGACGGCTGAAATCTGGCGGCAGATGGAAAGTTTTGCGGGATACTCTTTCAACAAAGCGCATTCAGCCAGCTTCGCAGCGGAAAGCTATATGAGTCTTTACCTGAAGACCTATTACCCGAAAGAATTTATGGTTGCGGTTATCAATAATTTCGGCGGCTTTTATTCAACAGAGTTGTATTTCCTAGAGCTATTAAAAACGGGTGGAGATATCGAGCCGCCCTGTATCAACAACTCTGATGAGTATACGAATATACAAGGCAGTAAAGTCTATGTCGGCTTTGTGCACATTAAGCGACTCCAGGATAAACTGGTAGAACAAATTTTAGAAGAAAGAAGAACAAATGGAAATTATCTGCATGTTCAGGATTTTATTGAAAGAACCAATATTGGCATTGAGCAACTGGATACGCTGATCAGCATTGGGGCTTTTCGCTTCACCAGCAAATCAAAAAAGCATTTGCTCTGGGAAGCAAATTTCCTGCAAAAGAAAAATCAGCCGCAGCTTCACAATGGCCCGGCCCTCTTTCAGGAACCACCGGTTGAATTTACTTTACCTGAATTATTGGATAGAAGACTCGATGACCTCTATGATCAGATTGAAATTCTGGGCTTCCCTTTATCCAATCCCTTTGAACTGGTGGATGATGATCCTGCGAAATATGTAAAGGCAACAGACCTGGAGAAGAACAAAGGAAAGACCGTATCCGCCCTGACTTATTTTATCAATAGGAAACATGTTGTCACAAAATACAACGACGAAATGTTCTTTGGAACTTTTGTCGATGCTGAGCTAAACTGGATTGACACGGTTCATTTTCCGGATTCAGCACGGAATTTCCCATTGCACGACAGTGGATTCTACCGCATCAGCGGAAAAGTGGCTGAAGATTTTGGTGTGTTCAGCATTGAAGTGCACAAAATGGAAAAGGTGGGGCACAAAAAAAGGATTTATGAAAACTTAGAGTAGCATGGCCAATGAACGACATATCGCCCACCTCGACCTCGATACCTTCTTCGTATCAGTGGAAAAACTGCGTAATCCTTCACTTA
>JAYVXJ010000361.1:0-1871 GCA_043785285.1 Chitinophagaceae bacterium | reverse complement strand
AAAGACACACGATTACTTATTTTGAAACAGATAGTTTTGCCACGGCTGGAACCTTGCCAATCTTTTTCAGGAAGGAGGTTTATTTTTTGGATTCCTTTCCCATTTATGCGGTAGCAGATCTGCCAGTGGATCCTTAGGATAAGTTTCAATTTTTTTCAATACATCCAGTAGCCATGCCATGGGATCAATGTTTTGCAACTGGCAACATTGCATTAGAGAATGCATTAGCGAAGCACCTGCAGCATGTTCAACCGATCCCAGGAATAAAACATTCTTGCGGCCAATGTTATGGGTCGGATTGCGCGCTCGGTAGCGTTATTGTCGATTGGAGCCATGCCGTGATGAGTATATGCAGATAATGCTTCCCAGTGATTAAGGCAATATTGGATGGCCACAGCTACTGCTTCATTTGGGCGGAGTACTGTATTTTAAGTTCCAGGTATATTTTTAAAGACCGCAAGAGCGTTATGCTCCGCTTTCGAACCTTCTTTTTCTTTCGGGGCGACTGCCCTTTGATTTGTTTTTAAATTCGGTATAATTCTGTTGATCACTTCCCTGACGACAGGATCCGGATTTTTGGGATCCTGCGCTTCCAGAAAACGCCTTCGACTGTGCGCCCAGCATGAAAGCAAAGTGATAGAGATGCCTGAAGATTTAGCCAGCTTCCGGTAAGCCGTGTAGGCATCAGCCATCAGCAAGCCCTGGAAACCTGAAGAGCATCAGCCTGGCATTGATCGTTGACCTGGAAGGGCTATATTCAAACAAGACCAACCCTGCCGCGGGATTGAGCAATGTCCACATTTGGCCTTTCTGTACGATTTTACCTTTGGCCCCTCCGGCTTTCAATTCATGTTCCATCTCCTCGTCATCCATGCTGGTGGCTTGTGGTGCATTCTTTATATTTCCCTCTGTCTGCCCAGAAGGAAGTGATCCCCATTCCAGCTCTTGCTCCTTGATGGAAGTTGTTTCTTAAAGGCATTGATCTTATCCGGCTTATCCATGAGTTTAAAAGGCGTCTCATCCATGCTCAGCAGGCTGGCTTCCTTCAATATCTCCTCAGATAACAGAGGCCGCAGGGGAGCCAGCAGATCAAAGGCCCTTGCCGTCCAGCCTATCAGGGGGGATAGCTAACCCGGCATCCGGCTAATAATTGCATAAACCGGTAATAAGGTACATGCAGCCCAAAGCGAAGCCGCATCATCAGCGCTACCAGTTCAGTAGTAGCTTTGTATTTATAAAAAGGATCATCCAACCGGTAAGGCGCCATAACGATCCCGCCTTCCCTGACATACTTATAATTGATCAGAACTTCGGCAAACAGCTCTACTTTTAAATACAGTCTCTCGGTTCTTTCAGGAGGTAGTTCCCGGCCCAGCCGGTGTCATGGCCGCCAGGATAAATATGATGTTCCCTCCCGGCGTATATGATCCGGTATGGGATACCTGCCCGGATGAGGGTTCTGATAGGTTCGCTTTTTACTTAGTTCATTACCCCTTCTTTGATTGTATCATTCCCGGGTTTTATATCCGGACTATCGTTCTTTACTTTCAACTCCTTAAATTCAATATACTCCGGCGAGGGCTTTATACTCGGTCTCGTACGGGTTTCGCGTTACAGTTTCATTTTTGCGATGGTCACCTTCTCTCAGTATAAGGCTTACCAACAACAAATCAAAGATTTAACAATAAGAATTGAAAAAATCGAGAAAGCCATTTGCATTCGTCTCCCTGAAACACACCTGACACTTTTAATAGTTCCTTTCCCCTTGTCGCTAACGACCACACCATTTACAATGCAGCCGCACAAGGCGGTTTGAAGTCTGCACCTGTATGCCGACTCCGACAGGTCTACCGTCATCTAACACATAGCAT
>JAYVXJ010000360.1:0-1878 GCA_043785285.1 Chitinophagaceae bacterium | reverse complement strand
AGGATGCAGATGTGGAATACCTGGATTATGATTGGAACCTGAACGAACAAAAATAAAAAACTGCATGCGGCATATTGTGATCATTGGAAATGGCATTTCAGGAATAACCTGTGCCCGCCATATCCGCAAAATGTGCAATGATCGCATCACCGTGATCTCCGGCGAAACAGAACATTTTTTTTCCCGCACCGCCCTCATGTACATTTATATGGGCCACATGAAATATGAGCATACAAAACCTTATGAAGATTTTTTTTGGGCGAAGAACCGGATTGAACTGGTTCATAAATATGTCTCCTTCGTAAATACGAAAGAAAAAAAACTTGCTCTGGACGGTCATACTGATATCGATTTTGATATACTCGTTATTGCCACCGGTTCCATAACTCACAAATTTAACTGGCCCGGACAGGATTTGAAAGGCGTTAGAGGACTTTATAGTTTTCAGGATTTGCAATCCATGGAAGGGGAAACAAAAGATATTGGTCAGGCTGTTATTACGGGTGCTGGCCTAATCGGCGTAGAAATGGCAGAAATGATGCATACCCGGAACATCCCTGTCAAAATGCTCGTGAAAGATGACAGCTATTGGGCCAGTGTTTTGCCCAAACCGGAAGCAGCCCTGGTAGCCCGGCAAATTGAAAAAAATGGCATCGAGCTCATCTACAACAGTGAACTTAAGGAGATCAAGGGGGATGCGCATGGGAAAGTAAGCCACGTAATTACGTCTAAAGGGCAAATCATCGAATGCCAGTTTGTGGGTATAGCAACGGGTGTTATACCTAACATATCGCTATTCAAAGAAAGTGCTATTAAAGCTGATAAAGGAGTACTGGTGAACGAATACTTTGAAACCAATTGCAAGGATGTATACGCCATTGGAGATTGCGCGCAATTTTCAACTGCCGTCGAGGGAAGAAAAAATATAGAGCAGGTATGGTATACCGGTCGCATGCATGGAGAGACACTTGCCCAAACCCTTTGCATTAAGAAAACTGCCTATAAACCCGGCCCCTGGTTTAATTCTGCTAAGTTTTTTGATCTCGAATACCAAACCTATGGGCTTATTTCGGGGAAGTTAAATGATGGCGAAGCATATTTCTATTGGCAGCATCCAAAAAAAGATATTGGTTTTGGGGCTATCTATCACAAAAACGATAAAGTACTCAAAGGGGTCAATAGTTACGGTATGCGTTTAAAACATGCATCTTTTGATAAATGGCTGAAAGAAAAGCTGACCCTGGATACCGTATTGTCCAGGCTTTGTGAAGCCGTTTTTGATCCTGAATTTGCCAAAAGCCATGTGAATGAAATTATCGCCTTCTATAACCAGCAGACGGGTGGCCTGGTAAAAAGAAAGAAATCAGGATTGAAATTCTTCACTATCTAAATCTACATCATGAAAAAAGTGTTGCAACGATTGGGGATGACGATGGTCTTGAGTGGTCTGGTTATTCTGATCGCCTGCTTAACTATCAATCACTATAAACTGACACAGGATTCACTGGAAGAAGCGGTTTCAGACAGCGCCCATCTTGCCCTTTTGCAACCGGCCTTACAAAAGATGATCGGAAAAGAATTCATTTCTAAGTTTTCTTTCGCGCGCAATTATCAGGCTATTTTTGATAAGGTCAATCAGGATCAGGAGGATGCGAAAGAGAACACCATTGAAGATGATTATACGCTCCCTCTTTTAAAAAGCAGTACTGATGGATTTGTGGCAACGCATAACCGTTTTCTTTTAGGGCTTATCTTAAGCCTGTTTTCCTTGGGCAGTATGCTTTACTCACTGTCTAAATACCTGCAGCAGCCTCCTGGGATTAAGAACAATATAAAAAGCCATCAGTCCGAAACCAATTAAGATAGCATTCCATTTGA
>JAYVXJ010000359.1:0-1878 GCA_043785285.1 Chitinophagaceae bacterium | reverse complement strand
CTTAGCACAGGCCAATTATCATCAGTTTTGCCAATAAGGATATGTGTGTGATCATATTTCTTAATGTATGGAACCACACTATCTGTAACAGGGCTCTTAAAGTCTAACCCAACAGACGCATTTTTTCGTAAATCACCATTTTCATAAGCAGCAATAATATCCCTGGTTGGCGTGTTCCATCCTCCCGGATTACTTGCCGGAAAACCTATCACAACTGCACCGGAAAGCCTGGGAGCGAATGTATATATGAAACTACTCCATTCTCCCAAATTGTTTCCACCCTGGTATTGAACTTCGAAAATGGATTCGGAACCATTCTTTTTTTGCGGATCAAAAACGTCTGCATAGTTGGGTACTAAAGAATAACCCAGCGGAAGTATCTGTTGAAGTGTACTTACTGCATCGGGGTATTTTTTTTGAGTTAGATAAACTTTGCCCAGCAAAGTTAAAGCAGCCCCTTTGGTAACAGTCCCACATTCGCATCACTATATCTTAGCGGAAGCAAAGAAACAGCTTCTTTAAGATCTTTCTCAATTTGGGTATATACCTCAGCCTGCGTCACCCGTAAATAATCCCATGCCTTGGAAGGCACATCTATGGGCTCGGTAATAAGCACCACATCTCCAAAATATTGCACTAATTGAAAGTAGTAGTAACCCCGCAGAAATTTAAGCTGCCCTTCAAACTGGGCTTTTACAGAATCAGTAATGGCCCCTGTTCCAACATTTTTTAATTTTACTATCGCTGTGTTGATGTTAAAAAGTGCATTATAGTAACTAATATAAATATCATCCACATTAGGAGTTCCAGAATTAACAGTCCAGAATTCAAATGCTTCTATTCTGGGCGCTTGTCCGCGGTCAGCCGGATTAAAGTCAAAGGTTGTATTATCCGATGGCAATTCATTATATAACCATTGATCGTTAATGATGCCCTGTAATTGTCCATATACACCATTAACTGCCTGTTCCAGTTGAGTTTGATTTTGGTAAAAAACATCTGTCCCGATTTGTGTAGGATCTGTTTTATTAAGGAAATCTTTTTTACATGAACATTCAGTAAAACAGAGAAATATTCCAAGCGATATTATTAGCATTATATTCTTCATATTTTTCATTTTCTTTAAATTTTAAAGTGAAATATTAGCTCCAATAGTGAAAGTTCTGGAAAGTGGATAAGATGAATCATCAATCCCCGGACTTGTGCCGCCTACATTGTTAACATCAGGGTTACTTCCCGGATATTTTTTAATTAAAAATAAATTCTGTGCACTTACATATAGTCTTAAAGCGCTAAAACGTACTATTGATTTTGGAATGGAATAGCCCAAACTTACATTTTTTACCCACATGTGGCTGCCACTGTATATATACCGTGAATTGCTTTCACGTTGGTATTTCCAGGTGTTTGTGCTGGTTAATTTTCCTGACCCGGTATTTTGTTCAGATCTCCAGCGGTTTACACTCTCGGATAATACATTAAAAACCCCATCCAGGTTTTCAGTGGACTTCTCTATTTGTGCAGCTACATTATACCCATATTTACCAGTTAACAAAACACTCATATCGAAATTTTTATAACTTTCGCCAAGTGTGAAACCACATATACCTTTTGGCCATGGATTTCCTATCTCAACCATATCCTTTGTATCGTACGATATTTTGCCATCGCCATTACCATCTGCATATTTATACATTCCTGGAATAATGCCATCCTGTGCAGGTGATTTATCAATTTCTGCCTGATTCTTAAAAATACCCATCACTTTATAACCATACATCATTCCCATGGGGTGCCCAACTTTTGAAACACTATAAATATCATAAAAGCCACCATTCCATATCTCATCATTTACACCACGTATGGCAAGTACTTTAT
>JAYVXJ010000358.1:0-1879 GCA_043785285.1 Chitinophagaceae bacterium | reverse complement strand
GCCCGCACAGACGAAGGAACTGTATTCATTGAAGGCAAGCCGTTGCAGGTTGCCTTCCTCTGTGTACCCAGGGGAGAAATTATTGAATATACCTCCACCTCAGGGACCCTCGGCAGCCCGGTTACGATAGCGTTGACGGAAGGCGACCTGCAACGGCTTGCCTTCAATGAATACAGTTCCTTCGTCTGTGCGGGCGGAACAGCGGGCGATATCTACCAGCTGATGCTTACGCTCGACCGGCAGTTTATGGCCGGCATGGCCTATTATTCCGGCATCCGGCGGATGGGTGCAGGTATTATCCGCGTAGGCCCGGGCGTACCCTCACTGCAATGGCAGACCATCCGGCGGCTGGAACCAACAGCCATCGTGGCCGTTCCGTCGTTTATTTTAAAGCTGATCCAGTTTGCGGCTGAGCACCATATCGACATCAATGCGAGCTCAGTTAAGAAAGCGATCTGCATCGGGGAAAATATCCGCAACCCGGATTACACCTTAAATATTCTGGGTAAAAAAATTACGGATTCCTGGTCCATTGATTTGTATTCCACCTATGCCGGCACTGAAATGCAGACCGCATTTACAGAATGCACAGCCGGAAGGGGCGGGCACCTTAATCCCGAACTGCTGATCGTGGAGCTGCTGGATGAAGAGAACCGGGTGGTGGGTCCGGGTGTTCCCGGGGAGGTCACCGTTACCACCCTCGGGGTAAAGGGGATGCCGCTGCTCCGGTATAAGACTGGTGACATCTGCACGTACGATGACTCATCCTGCTCCTGCGGCCGGAACAGTATCCGGTTGTCGCCGGTGCTCGGGCGTAAAAAACAGATGATTAAATACAAGGGAACCACCCTTTATCCGCCTGCTTTGTTCGACCTGCTGAACGAAATGGAAGAAGTAAAGGATTATGTAGCCGAAGTGTACAGCAACGACATTGGTATGGATGAGGTTTTACTGCACCTGCTGCCGGCCGATCAGCAGGAAGACACAGACCGGCGCATCCGCGCCTATTTACAGGCAAGGCTAAGGGTAAGTCCGCACGTAAAATATATTTCCGCACCCGAAATGCAGCAGCTCCAGTTCCCGGAAGGGGTAAGGAAGCCGGTAAAATTCATAGACAGGCGCCAGGGCTAGCTTCTGCGCGCCGACGCCGGGTGGCGTACCTTTCGATCCACCTGCATATATTGACCGCTTTATATTATTTTTGCCGCTCCCAACCTGATGAACATTATGAATGTAATTGTGGATAAACCCCTTGGTCTTGACGACTGTAATGCGATACTTTTTAACGGAGCGCTGGTAACGGTTCCTGCGGAAGCCATGGCAAGGGTGGATAAGAGTCACCAGTTCCTGAAAAAGTTTTCCAAAAACAAACTTATCTACGGCATCAACACCGGTTTTGGGCCGATGGCACAGTATAAAATCAATGAGCATAACATTACACAGCTGCAGTACAACCTCATCCGTAGTCATTGCTCGGGTGGCGGCAGGCTGCTCGATCCGGTACTGGTGAAAAGCCTCATGCTGGCAAGGCTCAACAGCCTTTTACAGGGTTATTCCGGCGTACATACGGATACCATTGAACTGCTGCAGGCACTCATCAATAAAAATGTGTATCCCTGTATTTACGAGCATGGTGGCGTGGGTGCCAGTGGCGACCTGGTGCAGCTTGCCCATCTTGCCCTGGTGCTCATCGGGGAAGGGGAGGTTACTTATGAAGCTGTTGTAAGACCGACGGAGGACGTGTTTGCAGAGCTGGACATCAAACCACTTTCCATTTATTTGAGGGAAGGGCTCGCGATACTGAACGGTACCTCCGCGATGACCGGCATCGGGCTGGTGAATATCATACAGGCCAAGAAGCTGCTGGAATGGTCAGTGA
>JAYVXJ010000357.1:0-1879 GCA_043785285.1 Chitinophagaceae bacterium | reverse complement strand
CGCATTTCCGAACACCTTCAGGCCAATAAAAAAGATTTTTCCACTCACCGCGGGTTGATGCAGCTTGTCGGCAAGAGAAAACGCCTGTTGACTTACCTGGGTAACACCAACCTGCAAAGCTACCGCCAGTTGATCGAAAAGATCGGTCTCCGAAAATAAATACTTTATGTAAGAAATGAAATTCCCAACGCCTGACTGCTGGGAATCATTTTTTCAGAAAGTTCGTATCGTTCACCGTTTGTTTAACGTTCCATGGATCCCGCCTGCACATATCAGATCCATCCATAACAAAAGCATCATTATGTTATCACAGCCAATCAGCGTAACCTTTACTACCGGTGAAGGTCAGCCTATAACTATAGAAACCGGTAAGCTTGCCCGTCAGGCTGACGGAGCGGTAACCCTGCGCCAGGGAAATTGTATTATACTGGCCACCGTGGTGGCCAATAAAGATCCACGGGAAGGTCAGGAATTCTTTCCTCTTTCTGTGGACTATCAGGAAAAATTCGCCTCTGCCGGCAGAATCCCCGGTTCATTCTTTAAAAGGGAAGCCAGGCTAAATGATTATGAAGTACTCACCAGCCGGATGATTGACCGTGCGCTGCGTCCTTTGTTTCCCGAAGATTATTTCTGCGATGTGCAGGTGTTGGTATCCCTGATTTCCAGCGATCCGGAAATCATGCCTGATGCGCTGGCCGGACTAGCCGCTTCTGCCGCTCTCGCCGTTTCTGATATTCCCATCAAAGAAATTATCAGTGAAGTACGTGTAGCCAAACTTAATGGCAAGTTCATTGTGAACCCGACACGTTCAGAACTGGAGAACGCGGATCTGGAATTTCTGATCGCCGCAACAGAAAAAAATTTGCTGATGGTGGAAGGAGAAGCCAATGAGTGCAGCGAAGAAGACCTTATTCAGACCTTACTGGTGGCGCATGATGCCATTCGGATACAAATCAAGGGACAGGAGGAACTTCGTAATAAAGTAGGTGTAAAAGCAAAGCGCGATTATAAAAAACCTGAACAGAATGAAGAGCTCCAGGCTAAAGTTATTGCTTTTGCCAAAGATAAAGTTTACCAGATCTCCCGCGCAGGAAGCAGCAAGCACGAGCGCAGTGAAGCGTATGATGCGGTAAAAAAAGAATTGATTGAAAGTCTGGGGGAGGAAGTTTCCGATACCGATAAAAAGCTTGCTAAAAAATATTATGCCGATCTTCAGTGGGATGTGGTCCGCAATATGATCGTAGATGAATCAGTAAGGCTGGACGGACGTAAACTGGATCAGGTACGGCCATTATCTATGGAAACCGATCCGTTACCAACACCGCATGGTTCTGCTTTATTTACCCGCGGGGAAACCCAATCGCTCACTACGGTTACCCTGGGTACTCCACTCGATGAATTGCTGGTTGAAAGCGCAGCAAAATCAGACTATACTAAATTTATTTTACATTATAATTTTCCACCCTTCTCAACCGGTGAAGTGAAAATGATGCGTGCTCCTGCACGTCGCGAAGTAGGTCATGGTAACCTGGCCATGCGTTCTCTAAAAAAGATGATGCCCGGTAAAGATTACCCGTACACCATACGGGTAGTGAGTGATGTGCTGGAATCCAATGGTTCTTCTTCCATGGCTACCGTATGTGCCGGATCACTTGCCCTGATGGATGCCGGTGTTCCGTTTGCCAAACACGTTGGTGGCGTAGCCATGGGATTGATTACTCGGACGTCCGACAATAAACATGCGGTTCTTACGGATATTCTTGGTGATGAAGATCACCTCGGGGATATGGATTTTAAAGTAACCGGTACACGGGATGGGATTTGCGGTGTACAGATGGATATTAAAGTAGACGGACTCAGCATGGAAACCATGCGGGAA
>JAYVXJ010000356.1:0-6387 GCA_043785285.1 Chitinophagaceae bacterium | reverse complement strand
CTCCAGATGAACTAAAGGAATTGGATAGCTCAGCAATAGGTGTTTTAGCGTTTAGGTTCTGAGGGGTCCAGGAGTTATTCAACAGTTTGTTACTCTTGCCTCCTATAAAGCTGCCAAAGAAATCGGTATAATAAAGAACGTGATTAAGTACCTGATTACCCTGAGAGCCATAAAATATGACTGAAAAATCAAAGTTTTTATAGTTTGCGCCGAGATTTACGCCGTAGGTAAAATCCGGATTGGGATTACCAAAAAATGTACGGTCGTCGGGTGTAATTTTACCATCTCCATTTACATCGCGGTATTTAAATCTTCCGGGTGCGGCTCCATCCTGTGTTGGAGAGGAGGTTACATCCTGAGCATCTCTGAATAACCGTTCAACCTGATACCCAAAAAAGGAACCAACGGGATGACCATCCTGGTTGCGCACCAGATTACCCAAACCTGTAGAAGCTACGTCAAAATATTCACCTGGAATATTAACAACCATATTTTTGTACGCAGTTACATTAACCCCAACAGTATATTGAAGTCCTCCGAAATTACCTCCCCGGTAAGCTGCAGAAATGTCCCATCCCTTATTTTGAATATCGCCAATATTTATGGTAGGTGCACTGGCGCCACCTGTTGTTAAAGGCAAAGGCTGAGGAAATAGCAGACCATTGATTGATTTTTTATACCATTCAACTGACAAATCAATCCTGTTGAATACCGTAGCATCCAATCCGATATTGGTTATTACATCTTCCTCCCAGGCTGTTTTGGGATTACCGTTGGATGACCGGTAAAAACCCTGAATAGTGCTATTGCTCGTCCCGTTAATATCATAATAAGAGTTTTGAAAACCTGCATTAAATAAGGTAAAAGCGTTATTGGTGCCTACATTATTTTGAGACCCCAGTTTTCCCCAACTGGCTCTCAGCTTTAAATCATTGATCTGATCTATGTTTTTCAGGAATGATTCATTGGAAATTCTCCAGCCTACTGCAAAGGAAGGAAAAACGCCGTATCTCTTTTCCGAACCGAACTGCGATGACCCATCTCTGCGAACAGTTGCCGATAACAGATACTTGTCGTTATAAGCATAATCCAAACGGCTGAACAGAGAATACAGAGAGAAATCATAAGCGAAACTATAGTTAGTAACATTGGAAGTGCCATTACTTAAATTGAGATAGGCGGGATTTGTTGCGAAAAAGTTAGTTGATCCGCCACCGACCCCTCTTCCATTGCTGTTGGTGGCTTCCGAACCAGCGAACACTTTCAGGGAATGCTTATTAAATGTGTTGGTATAAGTTAAGGTGTTCGTCCAGGTCCAGCTATTATCATAAGAAGAGTTTTCATTAAAGGAATTCGAGCCGTTATGGAATTCCTTATCATTATACAGATTAGCCGTAAAATTGGTACTGTATCCATCGTTGATTGTTCCCCCAAAACTGCTGCGTGCAGTAAAATGTCTGAATAAATCTACTTCAGCATACATGTTGCCCACCAAAACGAAGTTCCGGTTCTTATTCAAATGCGTCCTGGATTGTCCTGCAAAAGGAGTTGGTTGACTTCCCAACTCCGGACCGGCCCAGGTGCCACCATAGTTTCCTTTAATATCATAAACCGGGATGATTGGCATGGTACGGTAAACATTGGAAATAACGTTATTGGTGCTCTGGTTATCTAATCCCGGATTTTGCTTTAAGAATAAATAAGCGTTTTCTCCCACCCGTACATTCTTTTTAATCTTGTATTCCGTGTTTACTCTAACGGAATATCTTTTCAGGTAGGTTTCTATCAGGGTTCCCTGCTGATTCAGATAACCGAAGGAAAACAGGTATTTTGATTTTTCTGTTCCACCGCTGGCCGTAAGATTATGGCTTTGCATGGGTGCAGGTCTGAAAATTTCATGAAACCAGTCTGTTCCCTGCTTGTTAACTTTCTGAATCAAATAATCATTGTCGGGATTAGCCGCATCAAAAACATATTTAGATGGAATAACAGCGGGTTCCCCCGCCATGGCAGTGCCGACAATACCCGGTCCGGCATATAGATAATCCGGCAACCCATTGGCAAATAAACTTGTCCCCGGGTTTACTTTTTTAACCAGCGTCGCAAAATCAGGGGAATTCAATAAATTAAAAACATTCCCTTTCAGCGGAATCTGATTTCCGTAATACCCGTCATAAGAAAATGTAGGTTCACCGGATTTCCCTTTTTTTGTCGTAACAACAATTACGCCATTTGAGCCACGGACTCCATATATGGAAGCAGCTCCTGCATCCTTGAGTATTTGTACAGATTCAATGTCATTGGTGTTGATATCATGAAGACTCGCAGGTACTCCATCTACAAGGATCAGCGGTTGTGTGCTTCCAAAGGATGAAACACCCCGGATAAAAATATTGCTTTCACCACCGGGTACGCCCGAACTGATGATGGTAACTCCTGAAGCCATTCCCTGAAGCGCCTGTTCTCCCGAACCTGTTGGAATGGACTTCATAGCTTTCATGTCAACTACTGAAACGGAACCGGTAATATCCTTCCTTCGCTGGGAAGAATAACCCGTAACGACGGTTTCATTGAGTGTATTCGTTGAAACGGACAAAACAATAGTATATTCCCTGGTGGATGCGACTTTCAACTCCTGAGCCTGATAGCCAATAAAAGTGAATACCAAAGTATTCCCTTGCTCCACATTGATTGAAAAGGATCCGTCTGCTCCGCTCACGGTACCGGTTTGAGTGCTCTTTACCATGATAGACACATTCGTCATAGGTTCTCCGGCCTCATTCATTACGCGTCCACGGACTTTTGGTATGGTATCAGCTACCGGAATCGTTTGAATGATGAATTTTGTTTTCTTTACAACGATGGTATTATTTTCAAAACTATATTCAAAAGCCTGGTTTTTCAGGCATCGGTTCATTACATCGGGGATAAGTGCATCTTTAACATCCATACTCACCAGGGGGAATCCTTCAAACAGTTGTTCATTATAAACTATGGAGATACCGGTTTGCCTGATGATTTCCTTGAATACTCTTTGAACCTTTACATTTTTGACAGAAAGGGTTACCGTTTGCGAGTAACTCTTAGCGGCGACCTGAAGACAGAAGGTTAATAATAAAAATGCTGTTAATTTCATAATCATCAGCGTTTTGGCCAGAGTGCTGGTTCCTATGAGGGGAGCCCTGCAATACACATTTAATTTCATACTTTTGCAATAGTTAGGTTAAACAATTAGAAGTCCACAGATTGTATAATTGGGTGCCCTACTATCTTCCGTTCCGATTCGCAGTCGGAACGGTTTTATTTGGGGACACCTTTGTAAGGGGTCACAGCATTTTTTGAAGTTTTAAGTTTGGTAATTGATGATTTAAAGAACGATAACTTTTTTGTTTTCTATTTTGAAATGCACTCCATTGGTTTCCAGTAAATGCAAGACTTCGGATAAATTTAATTTTCTGCTTATCCCGCCGCCGAACAGGCTTTTACTGTCCCTGGTCTGATAGCTGATATCCACATCATACCACCTGGATATTTGTCTCATGATCGTGGCTAAATCAGTATTGTCAAATTCAAAAAAACCGTTTTTCCACGCAATCACCTGGTTAATGTCAACCGGCTTCACCGTTAAGGCTGCTGTTGCAGGAGTAAATACAGATTGCTGGCCCGGCTTCAGTAATTTCTCCTGTAAACCTGCGTTAAATTTCACCGATCCTTCCAGCAGTGTCGTATTGATGCTTTTTTCGTCGCTATAGGCGTTTATATTAAAATGCGTTCCTAAAACAGTTACTTTATTGTGTTGCACATTTACTACAAAAGGAATTGACTTATTTTTAGCCACTTCGAAAAAAGCTTCGCCCGTCAGTTCAACTTCGCGGTTAATACCCGTGAAAGCGGTAGGAAACCTTAGGGAACTTGCTGCATTAAGCCATACATGGGTACCATCAGGTAATTGGACCTCATACTGCCCGCCACGCGGAGTGGCGATGGTGTTATACAAAATCTCCGGGGTTTGGGATCCTGAAGCATTGTAGTCCAGCTTACCGTTCAACTTTACTACATTTGTATTTCCCTGTTTTGCAACGGCGCCATTTTGAGTATCCTCAAGCATTATGGTTGAGCCATCGGCCAGGGTCAATACAGCTTTATCACTACCAGGCTTAACATCCTTATTAGCAACTTTGTTATCAGCCTGCGTTTGAGCTGTTTGGTGATTTGAGTTATTTCTTAGTAACAGGTAGGTGCTGAATGCAAGAAAACCCACTACACAAGCCGCGGCCATTCTCCATGTCCATAAACGCACCTGTTTTGCTTTTTCATTTTTTTGACTGATACCTGTTCTCTGATGAATGCCGATTAACAGCCTTTCAGAGATGGAGGGAGCAATTTTTTTAGTATTTTCAAGGTCATCCGAGAAGAGTTTTTGCATCAGCTCCTTCAATTCAGATGCATCTGAATTTTCTAAATAATTTAAAAGCCACTGTTCTTCTTCAGCAGTCCATTCAGCCTTTTCCAGCAATATCTTTATTCGGCCTGGTTGGTTTATCAAAATGCGCTTTTTTAATAAATACTCTGAATGGATTAAAACGGGGGGGGGCTGATCAATTCTTTTTTGGAGTTTCGCTTAAGAGGTCATTTAACAGAGGTCTCTTGGGGCATTTTAACCAAGGAAAGGATAGAGAAACAATCTATAAAAAGAAATTTTGAAAGGAGACAGCACAAAGAAACATACCGGAGCGTTCCGGATGTTGTTTTATGTATTCTTTTATGGAAAATACAGCGCCGGATAAATATTCCTTCACCGTATGTTTGGAGAGCTTCAATTCTTCAGCAGCTTCTTCGTAAGTTCTGCTTTGCAGTTTACACAATTCAAATACCCTTCTCTTTTGCGGAGAGAGTTGGTTAATCGCCTTTTCAAGGATACTAACCTGCAGGTGGACTAAATCATCTTCCGGATCAGGAGTATCTTCGCCAGGCTGCTGTAACCCTGTCTGCGCCAGGGATTCTTTTAATTTTCGTTTTAAATAACTGACTGATTTATTATAGCTAACCACGAATAACCATCCGGAAATTTCCTGCTCCGGATCCATGCTGCTTCGCTTTTCCCATAAAGCGATAAAGACTTCCTGAACTATGTCTTCAGTAATAATAAAATCTCTTACCAGCTTGAACACATTCGAGTATATAACTGCGTGGTACTTCCAGTACAAGGCATTAAACGCCTCTTTTTCACCATTGCGGAGACGCCCGGTAAGTTCTTTGTTATTATTTTCTATCATTACGGCAGCAGCTCAGATTTGGCTATCAAAAGTAATATTAAGATTATTTAATAAGGATAATTACATTGATAGGCCTTCTTAACAAACCTAATAAAAAAGATTCATGGTTAGGTTCTTTAATTTTTTGATTTCCTTTTGGTATTTTCCCCTTTAAATAATTTGTTCATTATTTTGTACGGAACACTTATGGGCATGGAGTTGCAAGGATGGCATGTTGATGCGGTAGTATCCCCGTGTTTTATTACCTGATGAGGAATGCCGTCAGCGGGATAAATGCTAAGGCTAACAAAATATTTATTTCAAATGCCGGAACAGTGCAATATTGATCTCGGTCATTTCACCGGAGCCGGAGATTTTTTTGATTTCAAGTAATTTTCTGCCGATGGCAGCAAGAGATGGAGATTGCGAGATTTCCGATTTACGGGAAGCAGGAATGGATTTAACGGAGGTCTTTCGGTTGGATTTCATAAATAAAGGATCTCGGCTAAAACGACAAGATCCTTTATTTTATGCGAAAATGGATTAACAATATTCGTTGAATGCGGCAATCAGATTTTGGGCAATCATCTGCGCCGACCTTCCTTCTATATGGTGACGCTCAATCATATGTACAAGTTGACCGTCCTTAAACAGAGCCACCGATGGAGATGAAGGTGGATAAGGTAATAAATGCTCCCTGAGGGTCCTTATAGCGTCAATATCAAATCCGGCAAAACTGGTGGTTAAATATTCGGGTTTCTTTGTGGCATTGGCTACAGCCAGTAAAACGCCCGGTCGGGCCGTTCCGGCGGAACAACCACAAACGGAATTGATCACTATCAGGGTGGTTCCCTTCTGTTCCAATTGATTCACAACGGCTTCAGGGGTCTTTAATTCGCTGAACCCATTTTCGGTCAGCTCTTCTTTCATCGGGATTACAATATCTGCAGGATACATTATTTTCTTTTTTACAACAACGCAAAATTAGTTAAAAAGTTCGATCAAAATCCTTACATGATGGCATCTTTCAAACTTAATTTCGGCAATAATGTCACCTAATTGATTCCGGATAAGACATATTGGCGTTTAAAATAAACAAATAATTATATGGTATGGCCTTTGTCCATTCCGG
>JAYVXJ010000355.1:0-1882 GCA_043785285.1 Chitinophagaceae bacterium | reverse complement strand
CATTGCCTGTAAAACGACCTGAAAGCGGTTAACCGTGCCTGTGAATTTTCCGGTTGCGGAAATTCGATCCGGAATACGGATGTTCCGGGGAAAGGAGTTAGCCGGAATAATCCGGACAAGATCGGCACGGGATGTGGTAAGCCCGGAAAGCACGATATCATAGTATGCTTTCTTTCCATCCGGTAATCCACGGATATTTCCGGAAACAGCAACCGCTGTATTTCCAATTCCTCCGATCTCGAGATAGGGAATGTGCATATTCTTCAACGGTCCGTATACTTTTCCATTCAGGGTAAGTACGGCGTATTCATCTCCTTTTAAACGGTCGGCCAGGGATGGCACAAATAGCAGCACATCCTGCACCGCAATACGGGAGTGATTAAATAAAAAGTCTGTTTGAATTTCTTCCGGGTGATTGCTGAATGCCTTAGTGGAAGTATAATGAATGGAAGACTGGCCGCGGATCTCTGAATAATTGGTTTCTATAACCAGGTCCTTTAGCTGCGCGCCTTTATCATTGAAGCTGGCCAGCGTCGAAAGTCTTTTTAAAACCAATCCGCTTTTTTCGTCCAGCGAGATCAGGTTGATATTTCCACTATACGCAGTCGGTTCAGCATGAAGTGCGGTTGCCTGGAGGTGTAGGTGGTTTACATCGAGGTGGTTATTGTCTACCCCCTTTTTCACCGGCTTTTTATTATCATCCCGGTATTGCAGATGCGTATTATCTATAGAAAGCGCGGCTATATCAAATCCCCAGCTTCCGGTTCGGGTAACCGTGTCTTTTTTTACGGCTGCCGGTTGTTTCAGAACCCGGGCTTTTTTTCCAAAACGCACGCTGGCCGTAGTATTGGATAAGGAAATCTTTTTTAGTTTGATGCGGATATTACCCAGGTCAACCGAATCTGCTATCGTTTCAAAACTGCCCAGCCGGATACCGGCATCCATGTTCTCTGCATCGTTATGGTAATCAAGCGCTATCTGATTAAACTCAATATGACCCAGCCTTACCTGTACCGGCTGTGATTGCTGGTTATGCTGACTGATTGTATCTGCCAGGTTTTTCAGGATCAGGATGGGATGGTACTGACGGACTTTCCCCGAAACTCCGCTTAACGAAATCTCCTGGATGGCATAAGCCTGGAGGGCCGGATCAAATGTTTTCAGCCTGGTTTTAAAATCATTCAGACTTACAAACACGTCATTACCGGTGGCATCATCGCGGTAAGTAGCGCGGATATGCTGAAGATGGATGCTGCCGATGGTAAAGGTAAAACCGCCGGTGGTGTCTTTTGGAGTGGCAGGTGTCTTTTGTGCTGATGCAAATGCATCTGCAATGAATTGAAAATTAAAAACCGTATCCGGCATCAGCCTTTTTATTTTTACGGTTACTCCATCGAGTTCCACGTCATTCAATCGCACTTCATGTTGCAAAAGCTTCAGCATACTAATATCCACTTCTATATTTCCTCCGGATAATAAAGTATCTCGTTGCTGATCCTCGAGGTAAATATTTTTCAGAATTACTTTGGTCGGTAGGCCGATGTAGAGATTACCAATGCGGACCTTGGTATGCAGCTTATTTTCGAGGTAGGATTCTATTTTTTGGCGGCCATAATTCTGAACCGGCTGGGTTTGAATCAGTAGCAGAAGCAGGAGAATAATACCAAAAATGACCAGTACAGTGGTTAGGGTGATACGGAAAATGCGCCTGATGATCTTTTTCACTTTCTCGCTGATGGTCATAAGTGTTTGGCTACGTTTCCTGGTTAAAGCAAAGAACAGGCCTCTTTCAAACCTTCTTCCAGAAATACGCAATAAAGGTAACCGATAGCTTCTGGGGAATAAAATCTACAAAGCAGGATTCTTATTATTTTTCTTACCT
>JAYVXJ010000354.1:0-1884 GCA_043785285.1 Chitinophagaceae bacterium | reverse complement strand
ACTGAACATGGCGTTGCCTTTTTCAATGACTTCTTTTTTGTACTCTTCATATGGACCATAGGAAAGTGGACAATAAATCTTGATGTCCTCCGCCTGATAGGGTAACAGCATATCAAAAATTTCCGAATGACAATTGCGGGGATCAGTGTTATTTCCCATTAAAATTTTTGTTGTTCCCGTATGCGCTTTGCTTTGAGTGTACTCTTCCGTTTTGATAACATTGCTCAGGTACATCGGACTATAAAAAAACCGGGCCTTTGAAAAAAATATTTCATTGGCCAGTTGGGAATCTCCTTCAATATGGGTGATATGTCCAAATACCTTTTTGAGTACGTTTCGCTTGATATAAATATTTATCCCTCCCCGACGATTCGCTTCTTTGGTACCAAGATCGGAACCTCCGTAAATGATCCAGTATATTTTTTTGATTGCAAACCGGAAGATGAAAAAATAATACAATGCAGGATTGCCATGAATCAAAATTTGGGAGGCTTTGCTAAAATATTTTAACACCAGCCGGGTATTGCCAAACAGATTTTTACTGTGTGGGTTTTTCAGATAAAACACATTGGGCAAATTGCAAATGGCTGTATTTTGAGGCTTGCTAATACATAAAAACACCTGGTTATATTCCCACAGCTCCTTGTTAAGGTAATTGATCATGGGCATGGTAAACCTATCCGGCGTCAACACATGCAAAACCAATTTATCCCGCATCCTTAATAATATTAATGATCAAATCTATATCTGCATTGCTCAATTCATAAAAAAGCGGCAACCGCACCAGGCAATCCGAATACCGGTCCGATTCAGACAGCGATCTGCCATCATGATTTGTTTGATAAAATGCACTTGTATGTAAACTTAAATAATGGAACACAGCAGATATCTGTTGCTTTTTGAGTTTGTCAATAATGGCTATCCGTTGACGTACATCTTTACAAACCATGTAAAACATATGTCCGTTTTTGGTAGCATAGTCCGGAATAAAAGGCAGCGCTACCTGGTGGTCTGCAGCCCAGTCTGCCAAGCCATTATTGTACCTGTCCCAAATTTCAATCCTGCGGTTTTCGATGTCATTAATATTTTCAATCTGTGCCCATAGGTAAGCAGCAATGATATCGGATGGCAAAAAGGAGGAGCCCGTGTCTACCCATCCGTACTTGTTTACTTCACCCCGGAAAAATTCCGCCCGGTTGGTTCCCTTCTCCCAGATAATTTCTGCCCTGGGTATAAACCGATCGTCATTGATGGCCAACAATCCACCTTCGCCCGAATTAATATTTTTTGTCTCATGAAAAGAAAATGCCGACATCTGTCCGATACTGCCCAATGGCCTTCCCTTGTAAAAGGATTCTATTGCCTGTGCTGCATCTTCAATTACCAGTAAATTGTATTTGGCGGCAATATCCATTATTTTATCCATATCACAGGCTACGCCCGCATAATGCACGGGTACAATGGCCCGGGTTTTTTTAGTAATCAATGCTTCTATTTTGTCTTCGTCAATACCGGGATGATCTTTTCGGCTATCTGCAAATACAATCCTGGCACCCTGCCTTACAAATGCAAGGGCCGTCGAAACAAAAGTATAGGAGGGCACAATTACTTCATCTCCAGGCTGAATATTTGCCAGCATAGTGCACATTTCAAGCGCATCTGTACAGGAAGTAGTCAACAATGATTTCTTAAACCCATAAGTGAATTCAAAAAATTGCTGGCACTTTTGTGTAAACATCCCATTACCTGAAATTTTGCCGGAATATACTGCCTGATACATATAGTGCATTTCTTTGCCGGTAAGGTAGGGTTTGTTAAATGGTATTATTTTTTTGCTACTATTATATACATCCATGTCCATTGCTTTGTATTATCATGCTTATT
>JAYVXJ010000353.1:0-1884 GCA_043785285.1 Chitinophagaceae bacterium | reverse complement strand
GATCGGACTGGGTTTTAAGTGACTCGAAACCCTGGCAGAACATGCTTCCAAAGTATATGAATACAAAGATGAAAAAGAGCACGAGATTATGCTTTTTCAATCTGTATAAGCAAATCATTTCACCAAATATTAATCAGGAACAATTTAACCTATTTGAAGAAGATCGCAAATTCGAAAGGTTCTGTACCGTTGAAACAGGCTCAATTACCTTTTCTTTTTCGGAACTTCCGCTTACTATTTATGCAGATAATCCCTTCGCATACGGACCCTGTAATTGGGAAAAAAGTTTAACCGAGGCAGCACTCTTCATTACAGCGTTGTCCTTTTATTACCACTTCATGGCAGGAACGTAAGACTGTAATCAGATGAGTCAGTCATGTCATTTTTAGCGGTGCCGATCTGTACTACAGAAATGAAGAAAATTGAGCTTTTGAATCAGTTTCCTGCCTAAGCGTTAGGAGGAGAAAAAATCACAATGATCTGGTAAATTAATATCATATTTTCTGATGGATTGAGCCTACTTTCACTTTTCAAAGATCTGGTAGCCTTTTTTTGGCAGATCTAGATTGTTTGCTTAGTTTGCTAAAACCTAACTTGCTAAAATTGACTAACTATGAGAGAAAAACATCTGCTATCATTCTTTTTTTTCCTCTGCCTTTACTCCTTTTCTTTTGCTCAAAACAATGAATTAACGGGGCATGTTCGTTTTGATGGCGCCGGCCCTATTGTAGGTGCAACGATTACGATAAAAGAAACCCGGGAATCAACCATTACTAATGAAGATGGTTTTTTCAGGTTGAGGAACGTTCGACCTGGAGCAACCATTCAGGTCAGTTATGTGGGGTACAAACTTCAGGAGTATGCAGTTACAGGCCCGACCCTTGAAATATCCATCAGCCAGGAAGCTCAGAAACTGGAAGAAGTGGTGGTAACGGCTCTTGGTATTAAGAAAGAAAGAAAGGCACTGGGTTATTCTGTTACCGAGATAAAAGGGGATGAGTTGACCCAGGCAAGAAGCGTGAACATAGCTAATTCTTTAGTCGGAAAGGTAGCTGGCCTGAACGTGACCAGTACGGCTACCGGTCCCGGAGGATCTACGCGCATTACCATTAGGGGAAATGCGTCCATTAAGGGAAACAACCAGCCGCTTATTGTTCTGGATGGTATCCCTATGAATAATGACGATCTGGGTACCGTTGGCGAATGGGGCGGACAGGACCAGGGTGATGGAATTTCCAGCCTGAATCCGGATGAGATAGAATCCATCAGTGTTTTGAAAGGTGGAACCGCTGCCGCGCTATATGGATCCCGCGCATCTAACGGAGCCATTCTGGTAACAACCAAGAGTGGAAGCAGAACGGCCAAAACACCACTCATTGAAATCGGAAGTAATTTTGTAGCTGAAGATCTTTTGAACAAGAAGATAAAAGATTATCAATACGAATATGGAACCGGGGACAGAGGAGTGGGTGGGCTCTTAGGCGTGAAACCGACCAGTGCTGATCCCAATCTGAACCAAACCAATAGTTTTGGCGCAAAACTGGATGGCTCACCGGTTATTCAGTATGACGGTAAAATGAGACCGTATTCGCCGGTCAAGGATAATTTTTCCAAGTTTTACAATACCGGCACGAACTGGACAAATACCTTTGCGATAAGCGGAGGTTCTGATAAATTAACCTATCGTTTTACCATGAGTGATTTGAACAGTCATGGTATTGTTCCAAACAATACCCTGGTAAGGGATAATGTAGGGATCAATCTGAATATGAATCCGAGTAAGCGGTTATCTATTCTGGTAAATGCTAAATATATCAGGGAAAAAAATAAAAACCGTCCGAGGGTTTCCGATTCTCCCGGAAGCGCCAACTATACGATCTGGAC
>JAYVXJ010000352.1:0-1886 GCA_043785285.1 Chitinophagaceae bacterium | reverse complement strand
CATCAACTACAATTATTGCTTCCAAACAAATCATTGATCTTACCAATAAATTAAAACCCGATGGAACGCTCGACTGGAAAGTTCCTGCCGGGCAATGGACCATCATGCGTTTTGGAAGCCGTAACAATGGCGCTGTTACCCGCCCTGCGCCCATGCCGGGTTTGGGCTTTGAGTGTGATAAATTTGATAGTGTTGCGTTGAATGCTCACTTAGACGAATACATTGGCAAGCTGTTAAGAAAAACCGGGAAACTGAACAGCGATTCTTCCGGCGGTTTAAAGAAACTGCACATGGATAGCTGGGAAATGGGTTCGCAAAACTGGACCGCACAATTCCGGCAGCATTTCATTAAAAGAAGAGGATATGATCCCTTGCCTTACTATCCTGTTTATGCCGGCAACATGGTAGAAAGCCTTGAAATAAGCGAACGTTTTTTGTGGGACTTGCGCCAAACTTCGCAGGAACTAGTGCTGGAATATCATGCCCAACATTTAAAAGACTATGCCCATCGCAACGGGTTGAAATTATCCATTGAACCGTACGATATGAACCCCACCGCCGACCTTGAACTGGGAGCTGTAGCGGATGTCCCGATGTGCGAATTCTGGAGCAGGGGCCTTGGATTCAATTCTTCCTTTAGCTGCATAGAAGCTACATCCATCGCACATGTAAACGGCATATCGCTGGTGGGCGCAGAAGCGTTTACTGCACAGGATAATGAAGGCTGGAAGCAATATCCCGGATCAATGAAAGAGCAGGGCGACTGGGCATTTGCCACCGGTATCAACCGGTTTGTGTATCATACTTTTCAAAGCCAGACATTGCCCGATAATTTAAAACCAGGTATGACAATGGGCCCTTACGGTGTTCATTGGGACAGAAGCCAGACCTGGTGGCCAATGGCGGGAGACTATCATAAATATATTTCCCGCTGCCAGTTTGTTCTTCAGCAAGGCGAAGCCGTTGCGGATGTATTGTACCTTACACCGGAAGGTTCGCCGCATGTTTTCCGGCCACCTTCCTCCGCATTGATTGGTGAAGAACCGATACGCGACAGGCGGGGATATAATTTTGATGGATGTTCGCCGGGGCAATTGTTTACAGCAAGTGTGCAAAATAATAATATTATATTTAAAGGCGGAGCTGCTTATAAAATATTAGTGCTGCCGGATGTAAAAACAATGACCCCTGCATTGCTGGAAAAGATACGCTCATTGATTTATGAAGGAGCCATAGTAATCGGCTCGCCACCAGAAAAATCTCCAGGTCTCACCGGTTTTCCTTCATGTGATGACCAGGTAAAAATAATCGCACAAACAATTTGGGGAATATCAGCAATTCCAACAGATGTTACAATACATCCTTATGGCAAAGGTAAAATTATCTGGGGAGGAACTATCAATAAAAATATTGAAAACCTTTATCCGGCATACGATGAAACGGCAAAAATATTGAAGGATATGGGAGTGGTAGAAGATTTTGAATCAACAGGTAAATTGCGTTATACGCACCGCAGAAAGGCTGACCGGGATATCTATTTCGTATCTAATAAAACAAGCCAGTTTTTGAAAACTACCTGTATATTCAGGACTGATAAAGGCACGCCGGAGTTGTGGAATCCACTAACAGGAGTGACAAAACCATTGCCTGAATTTTCGCTGAACAATGGACAGACAGATATCCCATTACAATTTGAATCGTTCCAAAGTTTTTTTATAGTCTTTAAAAACAATCAAAAAAATCAAGTTATCAAGGCTAAAGGGCAACTGAATTTCCCCAAACAAAAAGCTCTGAAAATACTTAATGGGTCCTGGAATGTATCGTTTGACCCAAAGTGGGGTGGGCCAGAAAATATCATATTTGATAGTCTGACAGACTGGACAATT
>JAYVXJ010000351.1:0-1887 GCA_043785285.1 Chitinophagaceae bacterium | reverse complement strand
TCATAAACTGGTAATCATATTCAAATCCAAGTGAATGTTTGATGGGAAAACCACCACCGATATTAATGGAATCGAGCTCCGGACATATCTTCTTTAACTGGCAATACAGGTTGATTACCTTATTCAGCTCACTCCAGTAGTAAATATCGTCTTTGATTCCTTTATTCAAAAAAATATGCAGCATTTTGAGCTGAAACCGGTCTTCGTTTCCTTCAATTTTATCCACGTAAAATTCGAGTACATCCCGGGGTCTGAAACCAAGTCTGGAGGTATAGAAAGGAAAATTCGGTTCTTCTTCTGCTGCCACCCGGATGCCCAGTTTAAAGGGCACTTTCACCGATTTCTTATAATGCTGCAATTCGTCTTTATTGTCGAGGATCGGAACAACATTTTTAAAACCCGTATTCAGCAGGGAAGCAATCCGGCTGGTATATGTTTTTTGTTTGAATCCGTTGCAGATGACATAGGTTTCCTTACTGATCTTTTTCCGCGCATAGAGTTTTTTAATGATGTCGATATCATATGCGTAGGAAGTCTCCAGGTGTATATCGTTATTCAGTGCTTCTTCCACCGCATAGGAGAATTGAGAACTTTTGGTGCAGTAGCAATAAAAATACTTGCCTTCATAGCGGTGCCGGGCTATGGCTGTGGCAAACATCTTTTTTACTTTTTTAATCTGCATCCCGATTTTAGGCAGATAGGAAAGTTTTAAGGGAGTGCCGTACTTATCAATCAGGGCCTTGATATCAACTCCGTTGAATTCAAGATAATTTTCCTTTACATCGAAGCCTTCCTGGGGAAAGTTGAAGGTCTGCTTCACCAGGTCGGCATACGTGTTATTCATGGATTCAGTCGGGTTAATGATGGCTTTACGTTTTAGAGGTGAAGAAATTTCAAGTACAAAAGTAATTTTTTGGAAACAATCACAAAATAAAAGAGGTTTCTTAAAAGTAAATCAAGAACTTTTAAGAAACCCCGGAGAATATCGAATTGTTTTTATTTTACAGAACTAATCAGCTGTTTGAAAGTCTCTGGTTCGTTCATGGCGATATCTGCCAGTACTTTCCGGTCAAGCGTTATCCCTTTTTCATTCAGCAGGTGAATAAAGCGGGAATAGGTTAAACCCTCTTCGCGAACAGCGGCATTGATACGGGCAATCCATAAAGCCCGGTATTCTCTCTTTTTCAATTTGCGGCCTACATAACGATAAGTAAGGCCCTTTTCCAGTACATTTTTGGCAACGGTGTACACATTCTTACGCTTTCCGTAGAAACCTTTCGCCTGTTTGAGAATCCGTTTTCTGCGGGCTCTGGAAGCAACCGCATTTACTGAACGTGGCATATGAGGATAATTTGAAAATTAATAATTTGAAAATTTGAACATGTTTTGCCCACCAAACCTTTAGCGAAGGCGGGTGCA
The DNA here is from genome assembly GCA_043785285.1 of Chitinophagaceae bacterium. Lineage (GTDB taxonomy): Bacteria > Bacteroidota > Bacteroidia > Chitinophagales > Chitinophagaceae > Puia. Next base: position 468 of record JAYVXJ010000351.1, on the reverse strand, counting down.
ATGAAAGACACTATTTCAATCTCAGGAGTCGTTTTACGAAATCCTGGTTGGCTGCACTAATGGACCCCTTCTTTCGCATGAGTCGTTTGCGCTTCTTGGATTTTTTGGTGAGGATGTGTCTTTTGAAAGCTTTCTGGAAAGTGATTTCCCCGGTGCCGGTGATTTTAAATCTTTTTTTGGCACTCGAGTTTGTTTTAACCTTTGGCATCTTATGATGAGGTTTTAAATGATACCCTGCTGGCGGATCTGCTCGGGCAAATCACTTAGGGAGCCATTTGGGCAATCAGGTACTTCCCGTTGCCGGAATGAACCTGCCATTAAAAATGGAGCGCAAAGCTATGATTATTTTTTAGAAAATTGGAAATAATATCCTGATATTTATACGGATATACATCAATATAACGGGATCATTTATCCTTATTTTAACTGTTTTCCACTATTTTTGCCTCCCTAAAAATCTCAGATTTA
>JAYVXJ010000350.1:0-6408 GCA_043785285.1 Chitinophagaceae bacterium | reverse complement strand
TAAAAGAGGGCGCACAAAAATAAAAACAGAATGAAACCATCCCGAAACTGAATATAGAAACAAGTCTATCAAGCCAAACTGCATCAAACCCAACCAATAACAAAATATCTATGAAAAATCTGGTTATAAGAGATGCCTTTATTCTTTTTTAAAACCTTAATCAACCAGCTCAAATAGGATGTTTTATAGCCGTTCTAAGAAGAAAACATATTGGCTCTAAGCATATTCTTTGTGTGTTCAAGAGTATCAATAATATAGTAAAATATATTTTCTTCCCCGATCCTTTCTGCGATATCAGTTTGTCTGAAGTGATTTTGCATATTTACGTTTACATCCGAAAAAACAATTAAAATATTTTGTAAGCTAAGCTGTTTTATAATTTTATTAAGTATGTCTAGTTCCAACTGTGTTATCCGGAATCTATTAGTAACCGAATGATCATAATTCTGTGAAAAGTTGCAAAATTTCTTATTGCTTCGACATAGCTATATAAGTTCTCTATGGATAAAGAATTGCCCAAATCAAAAATATCCACACCATCTGGCACTGCTACTTCTTTATCCCTATAAAAAAAATTACGACTCTTAATAAAGCCAGGATTAAGTTGAAAAATGATTCTCCTGATTTACAGAATTGAAATGCAAACAATGGATATAAAAAAAACAAATCGAAGATTAATGAAAGAAAATAAGATAAAAAGCAGAATACTGATAAATAAGTCTTTTATTAATCCCTTTATGAATATTATAGGTATTACTTTGTCTCACGATCTTGTTTTGATTAACTGTAACAATCCATTGATAAATGTCAGTGGGTGTATGGGATTACCGGGTACATACAAATCAATTATATATTTAGACAAAAAGCTCCTGTTTAAGGCGGGGCTTCCTTCAAATATTCCACCGCTGATGGCATCGGTTCCCGCAAGAATAATCATTTTGGGTTGAGGTATCGCTTCATAACATATTTGCAAGGGCTGGGCCATATTCCCCGTGATAGGGCCAGTTATTACAATGCCATCTGCATGGCGGGGTGAGGCTACAAATTCAATCCCAAAACGACCCATATCAAAGTTTACGTTACCGCAGGCGTTCAATTCCAGTTCACAACTATTATCTCCACCTGCAGAAACCTGTCTTAACTTTAGGGAACCACTGAAGCATTTGTAAATTTCTTTTCTTATCAGTTCTGGATTCAGTTCAATAAGTTTATCATCTCCCTCCTTAATGATAAGCTTATGACGTTCATTGGTGGCTATTTTATAGTCGGTTGTAAATTTTATTTTGTTTGGAAATGCAAAGGCACACTCTCCGCAAAAGGTACATTTCCCCAAATCAATACAAACCGGGGCCGCGGAGATAGCGTTTGTGGGGCATAGTTCCAATAATTCATTTTCATTAACTTTTTCGGTGCTGATCACCGGCCTGCCCCTGAATATGCCCGGTACGATTGCTTTTGTAACATCGGGAATGTATTGCTTGCCCTGGTGCAAAAGTATTTTTAGATTGTCCAACATTTTTAATCAGCTTTATTTTTTATAAGTCATGACCACAATAACTCAAATCAAAACTTTTATTACAAATCGGGAAATCAGAAATTTCATTATTCCGAACTGCTAAACCCATCGCTAGCCAATTATGGAAAGAGGGATCTTTAATTTTATAGTGGACCAATTCTCCCCTATCATCCGTAATAGCACAATGACAAATTTCTCCCCTCCATCCTTCCACTAAAGAAATAGTAAACGAGTTTAGAGTGGGGGACGATAATTGAAATGCATTATGTTCATCTGGAGGAATACTTTGTATCAATTGCCTGATATAACCAATAGACTGGTTAATTTCTTTCTTTCGCAGACGGGCTCTTGAATGAACATCACCATGATTTTTGATAAGAGGTTCATGATGCAATTCCAGATATAAATCATGAGGATGTGAAAAACGAATATCCCTAACAATAGCGCTCATTCTGGCAGACATGCCAACCGTTCCAATAGTTGCGGCCTGTTCGGTAGTAATGACACCTGTTTTTTCAAACCTGGCCAAGGCGCTAGGCAAACTGAATAATTCTTCGGACATTTCTTCAAACTCTTTTTCATACTCATCTAGCAATCTTGCTAATTGCGAAGCTAATTCAGGAGTAAATGGGAAATTGGTTTTGCCTGCCCGGATTAAGCCTTTTGCCAACCGGTTGCCGCACCATTTTTGAAAGTAATTAATTACCGGAGTCCTCAGCCTTCCAAATACAGAGCTGCCCAATTGATAAGCCACATCTGCGCACATACCGCTTAAATTGCCGGTATGAATAGCCACCCGCTCCAATTCTAGGGCAAGTGTACGAGCTACCTGTAAATCCCTGCCTGGAAGGTAATTACATAAACTTTCCCAGAGGTTTACAAAAGCTACTGTATGGCCGATCACTGAATCACCGGCAATATTTTCTGCTAATGTAGTACGCTGAAGTAGTTTTTTCTTTTTTATGAATAATTGTTCTATACCTCTGTGCTGATAACCCAGTTGTATTTCCAGATGAAGAATCTGTTCTCCATTACAAATAAATCGAAAATGCCCCGGTTCAATAATACCGGCATGTATGGGCCCTACACCCACCTCATGCAATTCTTCGCTTTCAATTTTAAAAAAGGGATAATCCGCGATCGATATATTATTATTGAACCGGTCGAAAGGAAAACGTACCGGTTTGAGCCACGGATGATCAGTATAAGTTATCCCATAATTTTCGTGAATTTCCCGTTCAAATTTTTCAAATACAAGGTTATGTTTTGTAAAAGAAGGTAATGGTTGTTTTACATCTACCATAGATGATGAGATATTGATAACGTTTAATTCGTCATTGGCAATACAACAAATAAGCTTGAGTTTACCAACATGTGGAAATCCAAAATAGTTCAGACAATGAGAATTTAAACCTTTTATTAAAGAAAAAACATTTAGCTCTAAAAATGAGGAGTAATCCAACTCCGGTATAGAAGAGGTGGGAATGGTTTGATTATTTTTAAGACTTATATAATTCATATCAATGTGGTAGGTTTTTAATTGCCTCCTGTATGAGAGTTACAAATTCTTGTGGCGGGTTCAGCCCGAGGTAAACAACTAAGCCCAGTAAAATAAATTGTGATATTGATTCCGACGGGTTTATTCTTTCAATATTATCTTCCTTAAAATAAACGGCTGGAGAAAATAATAACTTAAAGATGTTTTTCCCGAATGCCCATATAATCATCGTTAGAAGAATCATTACTAGAATCAATACCGGCAGATAATTAGCTTCAAACAATGCGCTAAAAACCAGAAATTCGCTGATAAATAAACCGGATGGGGGCATGGCTGTTGCAAAAAAGAAACCCAGCAGCATCACTATGGATCCGGTAAGATTATATTTAAAATAATTGCCTACGTCATAAATACTCTTGCTTTTATAAATCCGGTATATCTGTCCCATCTGAAAGAACAGGCTTGATTTAACAAAAGCGTGTAAAATAATATGTAAAATCGCTGCATAGTAACCTACACCACCGGCTACAATTCCCAGCATGACAATACCCATGTGTTCAATACTGGAGTAGGCAAACATTCGCTTTATATTTTTCACTTTAGTCATATAAACGGTTGCCACAAAAACGGATAGGATTGCAGCAATCAGGATAACATGATTGGCCCAACCCTGTATAGGTGAATTTGCAATAACTGTATATAAACGAAAGATTCCAACAAATCCAGCATTCATCAAGACACTGGAGAGTAAAGCGCCTGCGGGAGAGGGAGCTTTATCCTTTGCATCAATACCCGCTGTGTACATAGGTACCAGCCCTAATTTAAAGGTAAATCCGGTGAAAATAAAAATAAAAGCCAGCCGCAACCAAAATATATTTAGTTTAGGTGCCTTCTTTATTAATACCGCAAATGAAAGATCATCAGTGCCTGCCTGCTGCATTGTGAAACTCAAAAAAAGTATACCGATAAATACCAGTGTAATACTGATGGCACCAACAAAAGCATATTTCCAGGTGCCTTCCAGTGAACGGTTGTTTCTACGATGATATACGAGGGCAGAAGCGCTCAGCGTGGTGAGTTCGACAAAAATCCAGGTAACCGCAATATGGTTAGCAAGATAAGCAGCACTGATGGCAGTAAGCAACACAACCATTGCTGAAAAATAAATGGCTCTGTGCCTTGGGTTCTCTTTGTTTTTTGAAAGGAAAACATAACTGTGATACATCGCAGGGATACTGATAATGCTTAGGGTTATCAGCAGCAGAATGCCCAATGCATCTGCACTAAAATAATGTAATTCAATGGTGTTAATATGCCTGTATTCATAAACCGTAAACCAAATTTGCAAAACCAGGAAAATAATAATAAACAGATAATTTAATACCCGGTTCCTGTTAAAAAATAATAAGCTACTTAGAGTGAATGCACCTACTAAATATATTCCTATCATTCTTTTTTATTATTAGTTGTTAATCCTTTAAGTTTTTTAACTGGCCCACATCAACATCTTTCAGCACGTCTCCAATCCTGTTTACAAATATTCCCAATAGGAAAACACTGGCAAAAATGTCTAGCAGTATACCAAGATTTACCAACATAGGCATTTCATTACCTACTGCGAGGGATAAAATAAAGACACCGTTTTCAATCACCAGGTATCCCATTACATGGGTTATGATTTTATTTCGGGTTACAATAATGTATAATCCGGTAAATAGTGTGGAGAGGGACACCACAAAATATATCTTACTTATCCTTGAATCCGCAATGGCATTGGATAAAATAAAAGTAGCAATAATGATCAGGGTAATGATAATAAGCGATATAAAATTTGGTAAAAAGGGCTCTGCATCCCGTGTAATCCTGTTTCTTTTCATCACATAATTCAAAAATAATGGTATAGCCAGCGTTTTAAAGACGATGGTTTCCAATAAAACAAATGCCAGGTTAAGGGCATTGATTTGAATAAGCTCAATAAAAGCAATTCCGAAAAGTATTATTCCTTGAAATGCAAGAATTTTAATATAAGTGAGCAGGCGGTGAGCAATGCCCAGGTAAAGAAGCGAAATAGTGAATATTATTAATAATACATTTGTCATGATGGTAAATTAGTTTTATTAGTTAACTAAACTGCCCTAATACCAGTAACACACCCAAAAAAATTAATAAAGAGACCGATGATAATGCCAGTATATATTGAGCATTATGATTCATACGGAATCTTGCTGTAAAAGATTCAAGAATTCCAACCGCTATCGCGAAGAGTATCTGAATCCCGAAGAATATGGGCATAGACAGGTATAACGGGAAACTGCCCATAAACAGGTTTGCAATTAACGCACCATACATAGCAAATTTCAGATTGGTTGCGTATAAAATCATTCCCAAATCAAAACCACTGTTATCCAGAATCATCACTTCATGAACCATGGTGAGTTCCAGGTGTGTATTGGGGTCATCTATAGGCATTCGGCTATTTTCGACTACCGTAATCATCACCAAAACAAATGTTGCCAATGCGCCAAGTATGTAAGATATATAAGACCCAAAATGCAATGAAGCGAAAATTTGTTGAAAAGACGTGTGCCCTGTAAGCAAAGAAAAAGACCCCATAAGAATAAAAAAAGCTGGCTCTGCAAACATAGAGAATAGAGCTTCCCGGCTTGCCCCCATTCCTCCAAAGCTACTGCCTGTGTCCAAGGCAGAAATAATGCTGAAAAATTTCCCTGTACCAAGTACATAAGCAAAAAATACAAAATCGCCTTCAAAGGATATGATTCCTTTATATTGACCAAAGGGAATCACCATAATAGCCATAACAATGGATGCAAAATAAATGCTTGGAGCAATCTGAAAAATGAAACTGGCGGTTTTGCTGTACACTGCGCCTTTCCTAAACAGGCGAATAATATCCTTTAACGGCTGGAAAATTCCGGGGCCTTTGCGACCAGAAGTTATACTTTTAGTGCGGATTATAATCCCTGTAAAAAAGATACTTGACAAAATAATTAGAATAAAACTTATCATTCTTTATATCTGGTTAAAAAATTTAATTAATGATTTAACATAATCGAATAAAAATGGAATACCCAACACAAGCAAAATAAAAACTACTCCGTACAGTATATAAAACTGGAGATTTCCATTTTGCAAAAAAGTAAACTGGTTAAAAAATCTCTTTAGCAGATGCAAAGGGTAATCAATAAACCATTCCTCGGCTTTATCATAAGGATGCGTTTCTTGCCCGCCGGTTTTAGGAAATACGCCTGTTATTTCCTTTTTGTTTTTGCGAATAGAAAATAGGGGTTCAGCAAGTTTACGGTATGCCCGAACAAAGGAACTGGCTGTATATTGCATTTTGACGGTAGGAGCAATATACCCGCAACCCCATGTA
>JAYVXJ010000349.1:0-1890 GCA_043785285.1 Chitinophagaceae bacterium | reverse complement strand
AAAAGAATATTTTATTCTTTCTGAAACTGCTGAACATGGTACCCGAAAATATTGAATTGGAATTTACGATTTACGGGGAAGTGGAAGACGAAAAATATTGGCAGCAGGCGCAAAAGGTCATTCATTTCCTTCCTAAAAACACGACCGTTTTATATTGTGGTCCTTTACCGCACGAAAGGGTTAATACCTGTCTCGAAGCGAATCATGTTTTTGTTTTACCCAGCAAAGGAGAGAATTTCGGTCATGCTATTTTCGAAGCTTTCTCGGCAGGAAGACCCTGTCTTATTAGCGATAAAACGCCCTGGAGAGGATTGAAAAAAGATCAGATAGGTTGGGATATATCACTGGAGAATCATGCTGAATGGATCGCTGCCATAAAGGAGGCAGCAGATTTTGATCAGCCCGCCTTCAATGCCTGGAGTGAACGCTGCCGGCAGTTTGCAAAGGAACATCAGGAGAGAACGAATCTGAAAAAGGCATACATAAAATTATTTAGCTGAATATGTTTATACTGGGTATCAATGCGTATCACGCAGATTCTTCCGCAGCCATTTTTAAAGATGGGGTGCTGATTGCTGCAACGGAAGAAGAGCGTTTCAGAAGGGTAAAACACTGGGCCGGGTTCCCTTCACAGGCGATTGAATTTTGTTTGAAGGAAGCGGGAATCAGTCTCCAGGAAGTTGACCATATCGCCATCGGTCGTGATCCTTATGCCAAGCTCGGAAGGAAAATAGTTTACCTGTTAAAAAACCCGGGCGGTGGATTTAATGCCGTGAAAGACCGGCTCGCGAATGCGAAAAAAGTTTCTTCATTAGAATCTGAATTCAAAGCGCTGGATCCTTCTATTGATGAAAAAACAGTTAGGTCAAAGATCCATCATGTGGAGCATCACCGCAGTCATCTGGCGTCTGCCTTCTTTGCTTCTCCTTTTGAAGAAGCCGCCATCCTTTCCATTGATGGCTCCGGTGACTTTACCACCACGATGACGGCTACGGGTAAGGGAAATAAGATCACCGTGTTGGATTCAGTGGATTTTCCGCATAGTGTGGGATTGTTTTATACCGCATTCACGCAATTACTCGGCTTTCCACATTATGGAGATGAATACAAAGTGATGGGGCTTGCTCCTTACGGTGAACCCAAACACGTTGAGGCGCTGAAAGACGTGTTGCTGTTTGATTCCAACGGGTTGTTCAAACTCAATCTTAACTATTTCCGCTCCGGCAAAAGTGGCATCATTTCTTATGGAGATGATCATATTCCCGTAGTGGCTCCGCTGTATTCGGAATATATGATCAGTAAATTCGGCGAGCCAAGAAAAAAAGAGGAGCCGCTTACACAGTATCACAAAGACCTTGGCGCTTCCGTGCAACGCATCACAGAACTGTTGATTTTCCATATTCTCGAATCACTTCAGAAAAAAACCGGACTGAAAAATGTTTGTATTGCCGGCGGTGTGGCGCAGAATTCCGTTGCCAATGGTAAACTCACACGTAATACTTCTTTCGGGAATATTTACATTCCATCAGCAGGTCATGATGCGGGTATATCCATGGGTGCTGCTTTGTATGTCTACAATCAGATTCTCGGTCAACCGCGACAGGCGCCTGTCTATTCTGCTTTCACCGGCAGTCGGTTTAGTAATGAAGAAATTGAAGCTTATCTGCAATCCCGGAACATTGCCTACAAACGTTATCCGGAAGCGGAGTTATATGAAATTGTTGCGGAGAAGCTGATCCATGCCGGTGTGGTGGGCTGGTTCAACGGTCGCGCTGAATTCGGTCCCCGCGCCCTGGGCGCGCGTTCCATCATTGCAGATCCGCGTCGCACGGATGCCAAAGACCTGCTGAATTCCAAGATTAAAAGAAGGGAAAGCTTCCGTCCTTTCGC
>JAYVXJ010000348.1:0-1890 GCA_043785285.1 Chitinophagaceae bacterium | reverse complement strand
GATATTTCCAAGTTGTGCTACGGTGGCTACCAACGCACCAGCTTCTATGGAACAATGCAGGTCTTCCATTTTGCGGGAGCGCACCACTTCCGTGAAATTCTTCCAGTGATTTAAAAGTCCGTCATCCACTGGTTTAGCGAGGGGTTTGCCTATTTTATTTTTATTAAGATGTTCATCAATCACTTCCCATCCTCCCCTGCTCAGTACAAGGGTTGCATTATTTCCAATAAAGGCAATACCATGATCTCTTCCGTAAGAACCATTGCCGATACCCATCGCATGATCCCATACCAGGTTGAAATGATCAAATTCATATAAAGCCGTGAGCGTATCAGGTGTTTCCTGATAAAGATCGGGGTAAGCAAAATCGCCACCCAGTGCTGCAACGGTTTTGGGTGTACCGGCTTTCATTCCCAACAAGGCATAATCGAGCAGATGAACGCCCCAGTCCGTCATTAAACCCCCGGCATAATCCCAGAACCAGCGGAAGTTGAAATGAAAACGACTGGAATTAAACGTACGGATAGGTGCAGGTCCAAGCCACATTTTATAATCTACGCCTGCTGGAGGGGCAGTATCGGGAACTACGGGACCAGGTTTCATCCAGTCCTGGTAGCACCAAACTTTCACTGTGCGTATATTTCCGAGTTGTCCGGAGTGAACAAAATCTATGGCATCCTGAAAATGTTGCTGGCTGCGTTGCCACTGACCTCCCTGAACTACCCTATTATATTTTTTCTGCGCAGCCACCATCTCACGGCATTCTCCAATGGAATTTCCAACCGGTTTCTCAACATACACATCTTTCCCTGCTGCACAGGCCTCCATCATGATGAGCGCATGCCAGTGATCAGGTGTTCCGATAATCACGGCGTCCACGTCTTTATTATTCAGCACCTCGTGGTAATCCCCATGCGTTTTTATTTTGGATGTGTTGATATTCATTTTAGAAAGATCATTCATCCGCTTATCCAACACGTTTTTATCTACATCGCATAAGGCAACCACCTTTACTCCGGGTTGTTTCAGGGCAGCCTGGAGGTCAGCCCATCCCATTCCATTGATCCCGATAGCACCGATATTAATCTGATCACTGGCAGCCATTTTGCGACCGACGGATCCGAAAGCAGGTTGAAGGGACGACGCCAATACAGTTCCGCCTGCGAAGAGGCCGGCATGTTTGATAAAAGAACGACGTGATTTCATTTTACAATAATTATTATAGTGAAAGAATGTTTGAATAAATTAAGCAGAAATAAAATAAGAGCCATACCAGCCTGCTCCGATCATGGGCGCTTTATCATTCATTAAAACGTTTACCGGAACTTTTTTAACGAGATCCTGCATGCGGTCGCAGTCGAGCAGGTTGGCATAAAAATCCGGCTGTTTAAGTAAAGTAATAATTTTCGGCGGAATGCCGCCGGCAAGAAAAAGTCCGCCTGTAGCTTTCATTTTCAGAATCAGGTTACAACATTCCCGGGCCAGGTAGCGGATAAAAAGTTTCATTGCTTCTATACAAACCGCATCTGTTCCGGCAATGGCTGCTTCACTAATTACAGCCGATGGATCATCACTTTTAAAAGCTATTGTGATGAGTTTATTTGCCGGGCGATTTTTCACCTGACATAAAAAATTATAGATATCATAGATGGCAGGCCCCGCGATCACGCTCTCCCAACTAACAACTTTAAACTGGTTGAGTAGAAAATTATGGAGTTCCATATCATCTGAATTACGGCAGGAAAAATCAGCATGACCTCCTTCCGTAGCAAAAGGATGATGCACTTCGCCGTCCCAGAACAAACCGGCTTCACCCAAACCGGTTCCGGGTGCCAGAATAGCCATGTTTCCCATTATTCCCGATTCACCGGAATGCAAAACCAGAAAATC
>JAYVXJ010000347.1:0-1891 GCA_043785285.1 Chitinophagaceae bacterium | reverse complement strand
GCCAGAAAAAGATGTTCCGGAATCCATTGGTTGCCGTGCTCCACTTGTTCATCTACGCCGGATTTATTATTATTAATATTGAAGTGCTGGAAATTTTTCTGGATGGATTATTGGGTACCCACCGGTTATTTGCCCAACCGCTCGGATCTGTATATGCAAGCCTGATTAATGGCTTTGAGTTTCTTGCTTTAGCTGTTCTGATTTCCTGTGTGGTATTTTTATGCAGAAGAAATATCCTGAAACTCAGGCGGTTTATCGGTCATGACCTGGACGGATGGCCCCGCTCAGACGCTAATTATATTTTGATTACTGAAATCCTGTTGATGGGTCTTTTTCTTACGTTTAACGCTTCGGATACCTTATTGCAGGAAAGAAATTACGGTGAATATGCGCAACAGCTCACGGGTAATTTCGCTTTTTCCCAATGGCTTCATCCACTGCTCAATGGTTTTTCTAATGAACAACTGGCGGGTCTTGAGCGAGGTTGCTGGTGGTTACATATTGCAGGCATATTTGCCTTCCTCAACTATCTTCCCTATTCCAAACACCTGCACATTCTGCTGGCTTTTCCAAATGCCTATTTTGCCCGTTTGTTGCCGCAGGGGAAAATAAGGAACATGAAATCCGTGCAGCAGGAGGTTTTATATGCCATGCAACCCGAACAAGCTCCTGCTGAATCCGCTCCACCCGCAAAATTCGGAGCCGGTGATGTCTTTGACCTGAGTTGGCGTAACCTGCTGGATGCCTATTCCTGCACGGAGTGTGGCCGATGTACGGCAGCCTGTCCGGCCAATATTACCGGAAAAAAATTATCGCCCCGGAAGATTATGATGGACACCCGGGACCGGGTGGAAGAAGTAGGCAGAAATGTACGCCGGAACGGGGTCTTCAGAGATGATGGCAAGCGGCTTCTCAACGATTATATAAGCGAAGAAGAATTACGCGCATGCACCAGTTGTAATGCCTGTGTGGAAGAATGTCCGGTGAGCATCAACCCGCTGGAAATTATTTTTGAATTGCGTCGCTTCCTTGTCATGGAAGAAAGCAAGGCAACACAGGAATGGAATACCATGTTTAGTAATGTGGAAAATAACTTTGCTCCCTGGAAGTTTAGTCCGGATGAACGCGATGCCTGGAAAAATGGCTAAGATTTCAACAGCCGGTAAAGTTGGGCAATGGCTGCCAAAATGAATATAACACCCATGATCTTATTCAGCGTTTTGTTACTGGTCTTCATTTTGATGACCAGAAAATTTCCACCATACATATAAAGTGCAAGGCCACCTGCCGTTCCAAGCCCACAACCCAAGGTGAAAAAATTAAATGAAACAAATCCCGGAGAGAGCCATCCGGCATCCAGAAAATAACCCGACCAGATAAACCAGAAAGGAATCTGAGCCGGATTCAGCGCACTCATGCTTACACCCAGAAAAAAACGGTTGAGCCGGTTATTCAGCAGCAGCGCTTTTTTGCCCGCATCCTGCTTTTGGGCAATTATGAAACTCCAAACACCCAGCACCAAAAAAAAGATCAGGGTAATCCAATTCAGAATACTGAAAAATAATTTATGCTGCATTATCCATTGTACGCCAGACAGCACCAGCCGCAGGTATATCATTTCAACGAGCGCCACACCCAATGCATATTTCCAGGCGTTTCCGAAATTTTCCTGAACGGAAATCTGGGTAGCGGTAATACTCATCGTACCCAGCGGAAGCTGCCCCAGGAAACTTAGGAGAAATCCAAGAAAAAAGGTAACCAGTAAGTGCATATTGTTGCCGTATCAACTGTACGTTATACTTGTCATTCAGTAAAAAGCTACCGGATCTTTTTCATCAAAGCCAATTTTTTAGAATAGTGATTAGCCTCCCGGAACATGTGAAAACCTTCG
>JAYVXJ010000346.1:0-6439 GCA_043785285.1 Chitinophagaceae bacterium | reverse complement strand
GTATCAATAAAAAATTTCATATACTCTATTTATACAAGTTGATAAGAATAAAAAAATGGCAAGTTACTTACATCGCACCGCTGCGACCACCTACCCTTGCTACCTTCCGGCCCTGGGGGATTCAGCAGGAGCTGGTCGTATAAGACTTGCCGGGGCAAAGATAGTACAATTGAATTAAGAGTGGAAATTGATGGTAAGAGAACAAGGAAGCTTTCGTTGACGGTTGACGGACTTTAGTTGTGAATTCGCAACGGATATCCGTCAACGGTCAACTCTTCTCATTGCGCATTCAGCGTATTCAAACTATACGCCCCAACCAACTGATCAGCCCGTCCGCCAAGGGTACGGTAATAGACCAGGATGAGATAGTCATTTTCCGTTTCAAGATGGTTGCCCTCCGTGAATTCAAAAGAAGCTTTTGCAGCCCGATCGTTTTTATTCAGCGTAACATAAGCATAATTATAAAAGCCCATTTTCAACAGAGCGGATCCTTCATAAATGCCTTTTTGTGCATTGAAAGTTAACCGGGTTGCATCATCGAATTTATAACCGGTAAGCGCTCCGAAGAGATAAATATCCTGATCCGGAAATGGCGCATTGTCGGGGGGTATAAAAATAAACTTAACGTTGGCATAATCCGTTTGCCAGAAAGGATTGATACGCTCTGTTGTTTGAGTGAAGTATTCCCCATTATTATCGGCATAAAAATAATACGGAAGCCGTGAACGGTCTACATCCGGTTTTACATAGATCGTTGTGCTTTGCAGCAGGTAATCCGCTTTGGCAACCCGGTCACTTTGGTAACGGAAACTCTGCAGATCGAGCCAGCGCCATTGTTTTCCTCCGGGAAAAACAGACACGTCATCACTGTTATATTCGAAGTTGGTTCCTGAATAAAAGGAGGGCTTATCTATATACAGGGCATTATCCCAACGATGATTCTGCAGCAATACTACTTTCAGTTGCTGAAAAGGATTTACAAGAGCAAGCGCCCCGCTGTTTAAGGTAAACTGAATTTTCTGATGGGTTGCTGAAATCTGCGGATTCATGGGTTGAAGAAACTGAGCCGCAATGGAAACCGCATTTTCCACAACCAGCAGCCGTTTGGTGAAAGCCAGCTTAGCCGTATCGTTATCCAGGAATATTTTCAACAAATAATTGCCGGACCGGGTAATGAAAGATTTTTGCTCCGGAAGAACAACGTGATAATGGGTATAGCGCGTTAAGGCAACAGAAGAATAATGGTAATCCGTAATGAGATTTTGTGCAAACCCACGGATATAATCAAAGCTGCTCAGCTGAACCGGCGTCCAGTCTGCGTTACACAATTGATAAGTATAATAATAGTTTTTCACGTTCGCATCCAGGTCGTCGAATTCCAGGTCCAGCCTTTCTCCGCCATGGAGACTGATCACCGGATAAGCAAGTTGATTGCCGGCCAGGTACAGTTGTGCGGTATGAATATTCGGCATATAAATAGAATCCGGTGACTGTGCAGCAAGCGGCCAATAAATCCAAACCATACTTATGATCAGCAGGTACTTCATCGTGTTATACTTATTGCAATGATAATGCAATTCGGTAAAAAACTTTTCTGGCACCTGCGGGAAGTCTATTTTTGACCTGAAAATGCGTGTTTAGTGAACCTATCTTCTTTTATAGCCCGGAGAATTGCTTTTAACCGGCAGCATTCTTTTTCCAGGTTCATCATCCGCCTTGCCGTAGCGGCCACAGCCATCAGCGTAATGGCCATGATCCTCACCATTGCGTTCACCCAGGGATTCCAGGATGCCATCGCGCAGAAAATGTATGGCTTTTCCGGCCATATCCGCGTTCAGCATTTTGAACCGGAGCGGGTGGATATTGCGGAAGAAAAGCCGATTGCTGCTAATGATACCGTGCTACAGGCGATACAAGCTGATCCGGAAGTTTTAACTGCCCAGCCTTTTGCTACCAAATATGCCATTGTAAAAGGTCCTGAGAGTTTTGAGGGTCTGCTCCTGAAAGGGGTAAACAAAAATTATAATTTTCAGCATCTGCAGGGATTTCTGAAATCGGGCCGCTGGATCCGGTTTCCCGATACTGCTTACAGCAGTGAAATCAATCTTTCTTCCTATACTGCCAATCAACTCAACCTGCATGCGGGTGATAAATTGTTTACTTATTTCATTCAGCCAAACGGATCGCGGCGGGTGCGGCCCATGACAGTAGCAGGTATTTTTAAAACAGGTATTGAAGATTACGACCGGATCAATGCTCTTGTAGATATACGCCTGATCCAGCGTTTGAACAACTGGCAGCCGAATGAAATCGGCGGCTATGAAATCTTCATAAAAGAATATCAAATGGCTGATTCCATCAGTAATCGTATTTTTTACAAGCTGCCAGCCGGATGGAACAGCCGTTCCATTCCCGAAATTTATGGAAATATCTTCGACTGGCTTAACCTGCAGGATACGACGATTGCCATTGTCATCATCATCATGGTGCTGGTCGCCATATTGAACCTGGTTACCTGTCTGATTATCCTGTTGCTCGAACGAACCCATATGATTGGCCTGTTAAAATCGCTGGGCTCTCCGGATAAAACCATTCAGCAGGTTTTTGTCTTTCACGGTGCAATCATCACATTTGGCGGCATATTACTGGGAAATGCTCTGGGATTGCTGATCTGCTGGCTACAGCAACGCTATGGATTTATCACCCTGCCCGAAGATTCTTATTTTATTTCCACCGCAGCGGTAAAGATCGCCTGGCAACAGGTGTTATGGGTGAACCTGGGCACTTTCCTGATTTGCTTTGCCGTATTGCTTATACCGAGCCTTATGATTATTCGAAAGCTGAGTCCCGTAAAAGCCATGCGGTTCGATTAGCTTTTTTGAATCATGTACAGGATAATGCCGGTGGCCACTGCAACATTCAGTGATTCCGCTGTTCCTCTGCGTGGAATGCGGATCCGGTGATGGGCCATTGCAGCCAGTTCTTTTTGAATTCCCCTGGATTCATTGCCAATAAGCACCAGCCCTTCCGGGATACGTTGTATTTGTTCCAGGTCTTCTCCATCCAGCATGGCTGCATAAGATGGAATACTTGGATGAGCTCTTATATATTCTTTCAGATCCAAATACAATACGTCAACATGGGCGATACTGCCCATCGTGGATTGCACCACTTTGGGATTGAAAAGATCAGCCGTATCGGGGCTGCACAGGATCTGGCTCAGGCCAAACCAATCGGCCGTTCGCACAATCGTCCCCAGATTCCCGGGATCCTGAATATTATCCAGTAACAGGGTAATGCCTTTCGGTTTTTCCAAAACAGGAAAAACAGGCTTACGGAAAATGGCAAGCACCCGGCTGGGTGTAAACAAAAATGAAATTCTTTCCAGTTCCTGTGTTTCTACCACTACTGCAGTTCCTTTCCCTGAAACAAGGGCTTCGTTTTCCAGCAACCATTCCCGGGTTGCATACAGCATATTGAGTGAAGTATACTTACACTGAAGCAGTTCCTGCACAATCCTGGGGCCTTCTGCAACGAAGACCCCTTCTGCATCCCGGAATTTTTTGTGGCCTAAACTTTGGATATATTTGACCTGCGATTTTACAAGCATCTGTTTCCCGTTTAAATTCTATGTCATATTGCCGGCAAGTTACAGCATCACTGATCAGACCCGCAGTCATTCCGGCGATTCTCTTTTTTGCGCTTTTTTCCTGCCGGATCCCAAAAGATTTTCCCCATGGCAAACCCTTTGTTTACAAAACAAATATAAGGCTGGAAGGAAAGATGAAGAACGATCAGCGGCAGGATCTGATTCTCCGTCTGGAAACTCAGTTGGATGACAGTCTGCAGGCCAAAACCGTTACTGCTTTCAGCTTTCCTGTTATCATATACAAGAAGCTATCCCACCCACCGGTATATGACTCCCTGAACCTGGGCCGCTCAATCGCTTTCATGACGGCGCTCCTGAATGCCAATGGCTATTATTCTCCGGTTATTAAGGATACGGTAAAAACAAAAACAGTTCATAAGGGAAAGGTATATAAAGGATTATTTACGAGAAAAAAACTCAGGGGACAAAGCAGGGAAGAGCAGCGGGTGACCATCGATTTCAATGTAAAACCCGGCAAGCAACTAGCTTTTGACTCGGTGGGTTACAACCTCAAATCTCCGGAGCTGCAAAAATTAACCCTGGATTCCCGTTCCCAATCCGTACTAAAAAAAGGAAAACCTTATTCCAGACAGTTATTGGTTACGGAAATGAACCGTCTGGTGGATACTTTTCGTAATCATGGATATTTCCGCTTTACAAAAGAGGATCTATATGCAGAGCATGATACCGTGTTTGCCGCATTGATAGATCCTTCCCTGGATCCGCTGGAACAGGCAGAACTACTGGAAAGACTAAGGCTGAAAAACGAAAACCCAACCATCAGCGTTACCATAAAACAAAGAGATATCCGGGATTCGACCCATCTCATTAAATACTATATCGGAAACGTGACCGTTTATCCCGATCTGCCGGTACTGGAAGATACGGTAGTGGTAAAAACAGATTCGACGGTTATCCTGAATTTACTATTCGTGTCGAGGACCAACAAATTCAAACTTCCATTCCTGGCCAATAATATTTTTTTAAGACCCGGAAGGTTGTATAAGCAGGATAATTATTATCGTACTTCCAACCGCCTCAGCCAGTTTTCAGCCTGGCAATACAACAATTTTGATTTTCAAAATTCGCCGCATGCGGATTCATTACTGGATTTAACGCTGCGCATGTATCCTGCTAAAAAACAAAAACTAACAGTTGATCTGGAAGCCAGTCGCAATACCAACGATATCGTGAGTATCTCCAACTTATTTGGTATAGGACTTAATTTCGGACTGCAGAACAGGAACGTTTTCAAACAATCTGTTCAAACCAATACCAATCTTCGCGGTGGCGTGGAATTTGGCTCGAGCTTTATTCAAACAGAGCTGGCGAGTTTATCCCATACCATCAGCATTCCCCGGATCATTTCTCCATTCCCGACAAGGCGGGAAGGAAGATTTCGCGCAGCACAGACGGTGATTAACTTAAATGCTTCTTATACTAACCGGCGGGCATTTTTCATACTCCGATCTATAAACGGGTCTTTTGGATACCAGTGGTCCAGATCGCGTCAACATACGGAAGGCGAGCTAAACGTAAATTCAATACGAACCTTTTTATGGAAACCTTTAAATGTTGAATTTACATCACAGACTACAACAGACAGTCTGGATAAATACCTGGAAGCAAATCCCTCCCTCAGACTGGCTTTCCGTCCGGGTTTGGTGATCGGCCAGCAGTTTGTTTACAATTCCGTACGCGCCAAAGGAAATATTTCGAACTACCTCCTGGCTGGTTTGGAAGAAAGTGGCGCAGTGCTGGGTTTTATCCGGTCGCTGGACGAAGGGCCGCTGTTCCGTTACGTTAGGGGGGAACTTGAATTCCGGCATAATATTGACTACGGAAAAAATCAATTGGTTTTCCGGGCCTATGGCGGTGCTGGATTCTCTTACGGCCGGGTGGGTAACGGATATGAACATACGCTTCCTTTCTTTAAAGCTTATTTCGCTGGTGGGCCTAACAGTATGCGGGCCTGGCAGGTGAGACAACTGGGACTCGGATCATCCAAATTCTACAGTACAACAGCCTTCAATAATGTGGATCTTCGTTTCGGTGACATCAAACTGGAAGGAAATGCGGAATACCGGTTTTTATTAGGAAACCTGTTTGGAATTAAATTCCGGAGTGCCTTATTTACAGACATCGGAAATATATGGAACTGGACGCCTATTGATACCTCGGCCCTGGCGAAGGGAAGTGATTTCCAGCTGACCCGTTTTTATAAAGAATTTGCTATAGGTGCCGGAACCGGACTGCGGGTGGATTTTAATTATTTCCTGATCCGGTTGGACTGGGCTTATAAAGTGCGGGACCCACAACGCATAACGGATCCCGGTCAATGGTTCTACAAATTATCGCTGGGCAGCGGTCAACTTCAGCTGGGAATCAATTATCCATTTTAAATTTTTCTTCCGCTTCCTCCATCGTAAGCGCTTCTTCCAATGCGTACTCACCAATTCGCGTACGGCAAAGCTTACTCAGATAAGCTCCGCATCCCAATGCTTCACCAACGTCATAGGCTAAACTACGGATATAGGTTCCGGTGGAACAAACCACCCGGAAATCAATGACCGGCAATTGGGCGGATTGCATTTCGAAAGCACGAATCGTAATTTTTCGTAGCTCCAGGGTTACCGGCTTGCCCTGTCGCGCCAGGTCATACGCCCGCTGACCATTTTTTTTGATGGCGGAATAGGCCGGAGGTACCTGCATAATTTCTCCCGTGAATTGCCGCGCAATAGCTTGTATCTGCAAATCCGTCACCTCCGAATAATCCTTAAAATTTCCGGG
>JAYVXJ010000345.1:0-6444 GCA_043785285.1 Chitinophagaceae bacterium | reverse complement strand
AACGTTGTCTGCATTTAGTAACCGCCAGGATCAGAATTGTAACCACCGGCAGAAAACAAAAAACCGCCAAGACTAATCAGCGGTTTTTCAGAGAAAAGGATTTTTTCTTTGTCTTTTCAGTAGGGATTGGATAGTTGGTTTTTCGGATACTGGTTAATTCATTCGGATTGGATATATCAAAGGTATGTTTATGATAAGATGTAGTAAATTATTTTATTAAAAAAGACCAAAGGGTTAAGGCAATGAGTATCCCGGCAATAAAATACCCGAGGAGTAATCTCCGGTTGTAAGGTGTTTTCATAATTAACAGTGAAGGTTAGCTGCCGAAAATTATATCATTTTATATAACGATTTTGTTAAGGGATAGTAAAGCATTTGCTAACCAGATTTCCTTTAGAAGGTGGGAAAGTCCATTGGGTTTTGGGGTAAAAATGTACGGGCACTAGGTATGATCACAGGGAGGCTTTGGTAGGATTATGCGATCAGGCGACCCCTTTCCGTTCGTTGGTTTCTGTCCTTTCCTGTCACTTGTCAACTACGAATTCTTTCGGGTGACAGGATTTGCTTAAAAAAGTTATAGTTCCGTTCATTGCCTACTGTACAGATAAAACGCAGAACCCTTACTGATGGCGGGTTTCACTGTACAGATCATTATCTACTGTACAAATCATTTACGTTTAAAGTGGAGGTGAGGAGAATCGAACTCCTGTCCAAACATATTCTCCGAAAGCTTTCTACATGCTTATTTGCTTATTGATTTTCGTGAGATCACCGGAACGCAACAAACCAATGATCCCCTTAGCTGGATGGTCTTAAGCAATGGTCACAGCCTTCCATTACAGCATCCCGTATTTTATTTTAGTCGGCGGCGAGGCTTGGCTACTGGAAAACCTGCCCGGCGGCCCTAATGACTACTTAATCACTGATTAGGCAGCCATGGCATACTGAGTATTGCCATTTGAATTTTGAATATTCAGATTTACGTGCTAATTATCCAACGCACGACATGCTTTTTCTTTCAAAGATCTACGCTGTCAATACCAGGCACCCCCGGAATAATGAACCTGCAAAGTTAATGTATTTTTACTCTTTTTCCGAATAAGATACAAACGCCTGATCCCTTCTATTTGCTCCCCGCAATAATTAATTCAGGTAACCCGAAGTTGATAAACATCTGGGCGACCGGCAAGCTTTTAATTGGCCTGGGCATTCATTTCCATGGACGTGTTCACAAAGGAATGGCGAAAGGATTTATGCGTGAATTGGAATACCTGAAAACTATGTTCATTGAAGAGCCGGTGTTGCCGGAAAATGGGGAGGCAGATCTATTCGATTATCTTCGTAATCCGTAACTGTTTCAGTTGAAGGAGGGATATATCAACGGACCGGAATTACCGGATTAGGAACCGAAATAAACGAAGAGAAAGTGAGGGGAATGAAAACACAAGGGCATAATTGGAAAAACCCCGTTTGGCGCAATCATGACGGAAGTATTACGGAATGGTAACAAATGTTTCTTATGCAGAATTTTTTTCTTAGCTGTGATTGGGGAACATCTTTCTTTCGTTTGCGGTTGGTAAATGTTCAGGACCATCGGGTAATGGAAGAAATAGTTTCCAAAGAAGGCATGGCCGCTACGTTTAGTCGTTGGAAAGAACAGCATGGTCAGCATGCTATTTCCCAGGAGGAATATAGTTTGAAGATCCTGCAAAATCACATCGACGCACTCGGAAATAAAACAAAAGTATCCGTAACGGGAATGCCGGTGCTTATATCAGGAATGGCGTCTTCTTCCATTGGAATCAGGGAATTACCATATGCCACTTTGCCCTTTTCTTTGGATGGGCGTGATACAAGTATTCAAATTATTGAAAAAGGAGCGAACTTAATGCATGAAGTACTACTGATATCCGGTATAAGTACAAAGAACGACGTGATGAGAGGCGAGGAAACACAGATGATCGGGTTGACAGAAATCTGCTCAGTAGATTTTGATGAAAAAGCGATATGGATATTTCCTGGCACCCATTCTAAACACGTGAACGTGCAGCATGGCAAGGTCGTGGATTTCAAAACATATATGACCGGGGAACTATTTGATCTCATCGCCAACCATAGTATATTGAAAGAAGCGGTTTCAACTGCCAGTCGCCCAATGGACCCTGCGGGTATCGAAGCATTCGTCCATGGTATCAGTCAGGCGATTGGATCCAATTTATTGCATACCTTATTTTCGGTGAGGGTAAATCACTTATTTAAATATTGTACAAAAGAACAAAATTTCTTTTACTTAAGCGGCTTGCTGATCGGTGCGGAATTGAATGATCTTCAGGGAAATGATTTGGGGCATATACAATTATGCAGCGGGAGTAATTTATTTCCTCTTTATCAGCTCTGCCTTGAAAAACTGAACCTGACAAATAAAGCATCTTTTATTTCACCAGAGATTATGGATAGATCTGCCGTTGGGGGACAAATAAAAATATTCCAGCAACATTATGGTCGATAAAAAAGAACACTATCCCGGAATGGGTTTTTTCTCCTTGGAGAATTTTTTGAAAGTTCCTGTTGTAGGAATCTCGAGGAATATACCTTTGGATGCCCTAATTCAAATTCTTCCCTTGTATCAGTCCGCTGGACTTACTACCATCGAAATAACCATGAATACAAGTGGCGCAGAAGATATTATTCGTCATGCATCACTCCGGTATGGAGATCATTTAAACATAGGTGCCGGAACAGTTTGCTCCATGGAGGACCTGCATAAGGCTCTTGGAGCGGGTGCCCAATTTATTGTAACGCCTATCATTGAAGAAGAGGTCATTCGCCGTTGCATAGAGATTGGGATTCCCATATTTCCGGGTGCCTTTACGCCTTCTGAAATTTATAAAGCCTGGAAACTGGGAGCCGGCATGGTAAAAATATTTCCGGCCATTTCCCTGGGGCCGCAATATATAAAGGATTTGAAAGGCCCATTGAACCAGGTAAAATTAATGCCCACCGGAGGGATTAACCTTACGAATGCCATTGCATGGCTTCAGGCAGGCGCCACCGCTATTGGAATGGGAAGTGAACTTTTTGATAAAAAGATAATTCAGAATAAAAACTGGAAAGCCCTTTTAGCTCATTTTGAACACGTTGTGAAAATTATAAAGGAATATGCGGGTAAGAACATGCATAGTGGGTGAAGGAGCCTTTGCCTTCCAGGGGGAATATTTAGTTCATATAAACAGAACCCGGCGGAATTTGATCAGCTCGTGAAAATGATAGGAGGTATTGAGATTTGTATTTAGCAAGTTGTTCATTTTTATGCTGGGCCTTTAGACTTTGGCATAGTCCTAATAAAGACCACCCATTGCCGGGGTTCCAGGCCAGGTCTTCCCTATACACTTTTTCTGCCAATGCCGGTTTGCCCAATTTTAAATAGAAAGCGCCTAAAAATTGCCGTGCGGGAATAAGCCAGTCCTTTGGTTCATAATAAATCATGCTGTCTTCTATCTGAATCGCCTGTTTAATATGCGCAATAGCCACATCGTATTTTTTTGAGAGAAGGAAATAGAAGCATTCAAAATTTCTTCAGCTACTTCAGCTCCCTGTAAAGCCGTATTGGTTAACGTATCCGCTATTGCCATAATCGAATCTTTTGCTTTGTGCTGTAACAGGTGAAGACGCCCGGAAGCTGAATCCGGATGACCGGTATTCACAAATGCCATGCCTTTCGCAAAATCATTCAGCACGCCGGCATAGGTCCACCGGGCATCGGGTTCAGTGCCATCTTTTAATATTTCTTTCCATTTACCCAGCCGCACCTGCGCCAATGCCGGCATCATGTACAGGTATTGTAAGTACGTCTTTTCATAAGCCGGTGATACACTTTTCCGGCAACGGATAGCATCGGGCATGCCTTTACTATACATGCCTCCGCTTAATGCACAATAAGCCTGAACTGCGAAATAGTGTGACACATGTTTGGTGAGGTTAATGTTTTTTGCGAGAGAATCGTAATGGATCAGGTCGTCATCGGCCCTGTCATTCACTTCAACTCCCTTTGCGTACAATCCGTTTCTTTCGTATTCGTGGCTGGACATATGCACCATGTGCGCTACTCCCGGCAAAAGGTCTTTTAAAATATCTGCGCCAGGCAGGGCTACTTCAGGATGGCGGGAAGCTTCCGTCAAATGAATATAATAATGCAAGGCTGCGGGATGCCTCGGATTCTCTTTTAATATGTCCTCGCACAAACTGACCACTTCGGGTGTCCATTCCTTTGACGTACCATCATTATTCCAGAAATCCCATGGATGAATAAGCATGATAGCATCAATATAAAAAACTTTTATTTCGGGATCGTCAGGATATTGTGAGATGAGTTCATGCAGGCCCTGTGCATAAGCCATGTTCAATGTCACTCTTTGTTTATCCGTAGTATCTGATGAATACCGGCTGTTCATTATATCAATGAGCTTTTTCTCTTTAGGCGTGGCATGACTGCTATCCTGATTCATCAGTTGTAATACGGCGGGTACTTCCTTTGGCATTTTGTAGCTGCGTGCAGAATTATAGCCCGGGCCCATGGCCAATGCCTCACCCCAGTATGCCATTGCACAACCGGGATCAAATCGCGCCGCTTCCTTAAAAGAAGCTATAGCCTCCCTGAAGTGGTAGCTGTAATACATATTTAATCCCTGATTAAAATAAAACCGGGCACTGTCCTTATTTGTAGAGATGGGATAGGAATGATTACCCCAGCCGGGAAGAGCAGTTACGAATTTTCCATCTGCACCTGCCGCTATATTTCCTCCGGAATAAGGACTGCAACCAAGTGCATTGCTCTTTTTCAATTCAATGGTAGCTAAAGTCTCCTTATTCTTTAATTTGAGTGTAATAAATCCCAGTAATAAGATGGGAATTGTGAAAAGCAAGAACACATTTTTCATGTTGAAGAATTAGTTTGGGTGCTTTCGTCCGCCAGCTTTAGGCTGCCGCCAAAAGGAAGGACTGTATATGGGTTACAATAAAGATCGGGGTACTTCTAAATATACTGATTTAAAGTGAATTCGTGGCTGTCTTTTTGTTATATTGGTATGAAGAAACTCCAGAATAATCCAAGACCTTTTAAAATAATATTGAATAAACTTCGCAGGGTCATTTTTTCGGGTTTTTCCTGATATTTAAATGTAATCAACTTTTAGTCTTTCATTTTTGTATATTGGGGCGTTTTATTTTGGTTCACGATAATATAGAGAATGATCTGTATTTTTAATTCTGAATTCATTTAACTCCATGCAAAGAAAAAACAATTCAAGACGGGCTTTCCTGAAAAATTCAATGGGAGCCCTGGCTGCATTTACGATAGTTCCCCGGCATGTGCTGGGCCGCGGTTTTATTGCCCCGAGTGATCAGCTTACCAAAGCCATTGTGGGCGTGGGTGGCATGGGCCAGAATCATATTGCTTATGCCGGAACCCGCGTGGTGGCTATCTGCGATGTGGATCGTAACCATCTCGCTACTACCCTGGCTAAATTGGAAAAGGGCACGAAAACTTTTTCAGATTACCGGGAACTCATCCAACTCCCTGAAGTGGATATTGTACATATTGCCACGCCACCACACTGGCATGGCATTATTGCCGCTGATGCTGTACGTGCGGGGAAGGATGTGTGGTGCGAAAAACCCATGACGGCAACCATCGGGGAGGGCAAACGACTGGTGGAAGCGGTGCAACAACACGGACGCATTTTCAGACTGAATACCTGGTTTCGTTTCGAAGATATCTTTTATGGCATGGGCACAACCGTTAAGCCCATCAAAAAAGTGGTGGAAAGCGGTATGTTGGGCTGGCCTTTAAAAGTGACGATTAGTAAACATACCGGGTTCGACTGGAAGTTTTATTGGGTTGGCAAAACCAATCTGGAGGAAATGCCGGTTCCGGCGGAACTGGATTATAACAGGTGGCTGGGACCTGCGCCTTACAAACCCTACAATCCGCACCGGGTACATCAAACGTTCAGGGGATATTGGGATTATGATGGGGGCGGACTCGGCGATATGGGACAGCATTACCTCGATCCGGTTCAATACTTTCTTGGAAAAGATGATACCAGCCCGGTATCTATTGAGGTTGATGCAGCACAACAACACCCGGATGCAGTGGGCACCTGGCGTAGAATAACCTATACTTATGCCGATGGTTGTAAAATCATATTAGATGGGGAAGGCAGCGAAACGAATGCGGCTTATATCGAAGGGCCAAATGGAAAGCTATTTCCTGGATTTCGTTCTGATATTCCTGACCTGCAAAAAAAACTGGATGCTTTTCCGGATCCTGCACCACAGGTGACGGATTTTCTGGATGCTGTTAAAAACAGGAAAAAATTTGCGTTGAATGAGGCGAATGGTCATCGTTCCTGTACCCTGGTGAATCTGGGTAAAGCTGCCTTAAAA
>JAYVXJ010000344.1:0-6444 GCA_043785285.1 Chitinophagaceae bacterium | reverse complement strand
TCAAAACCTGGATCAGTTACGCATCCGATCCGGCAAACAGCAATGATACCATAAGCAGCCTGATAAAACAATTGAAGAATGATCCGCTAAATCTGAGTACTTCTTTTACGGAAGGATTTGAGTCGGCGCTGGCTCAGAACTTGTCGTTACAAAAAAGGGGGCTTGACAGTCTGGACCGGGCTGACTTCAACAACTCGAATACAAATGGAAGACTGAATACTTTCTTCAACAGCGGATTTGCACGCACCGGCAACCGCAGCATTATGCTCGATGTAATCAATGCAGGAACGGTAGCAGCAGATACGCTCATAACCACTTTTAATCTGTCTAATTATACTGCGGCTGATCAGATCTGGCTGGACCTGTATTATAAAAAACAATCTCCGCTGCCTGGTTTTGCAGGAAATAAAATCTGGATCCGGGGCAATGACATGGCCACCTGGATACCGGTAAAAAGTTTATCAGATCCGGCTGATCCCGCTGGTATTTATATTCATGTGAATGTGGATGTTTCCGGAATCCTGGCTAAGGCGAGCCCGGCGCAGACTGTCAGTAGCAGCTTCCAGGTGCGTTGTGGTTCGGAAGGGTTTACACCGGCTGCATCTCCTGTTGCCGGCGGGCTTCCCGGTGGCGGCATCAGCTTCGACGATTTCATGCTCAGCAAATCGCTGAATGATGCCGGTATTGCCGGCCTCCTTCAACCGGCATTAAAAAATATCTGTGCTTTATCGAAGGCAGAAAAAGTTACGGTTATCGTTAAAAATTATAGCATTGATTCGCTATTGCAGGTTCCCGTGAGTTATGCAATAAATGCCGATACGGTTACCGAGATCATTCCTTTCATTGCACCGAAAGATAGTATCGCTTATACTTTTTCACGTCCTGCGGATATGTCGGTCTTCCAATCGTATCAGGTGAAAACCTGGGTAAGTTATCCGGCAGACAACTACCGGTTTAACGACAGTTCATCTGATTATATGATTCAGACGTCTCCGCTCATCAATCAGTATCCTTACCTCGAAGGATTTGAAAACAACGATGGCTACTGGTACACACAGGGTTTAAACGACAGCTGGCAATGGGGCAAACCGCAAAAGACCATCATTCATAAAGCCGCTAACGGCGCCAATGCCTGGGTCACTAACCTGACCGGCAACTATAACGATAACCAGTATGCGTATTTGTATTCCCCCTGCTTTGACCTGAGCACGTTAACCCAACCGGTATTATCGTTCAGCCATATTTTTAAAATGGAAGACGGATGCGATTGTGATTTTCATTGGGTGGAATACAGCGTGGATGATTCGGTGTGGACTATATTAGGAGATGCAAGCTCCGGCGTAAACTGGTACGATAAAGCTTCGCCGAAAGCCTGGCAGAAATCAGTACCGAGGTGGCATGTGTCGAGTTATGATATTCCGGTTAAGGCACCGAAGGTCCGTTTCCGCATCGCCATGTATTCCGATCCCGGAACTAATGATGAAGGTGTTGGCATTGACGATGTGCATATATTCGACAAAGCACCGGTGTTTACGGGCAGTCTGCATACGCTTCTTTTGCAGCCAGTCAGTGGAAACGGCTGGACCGATTTCGAACAAAACGGAAAACGGATCCTGTCCATTAATCCAAACGGACAGAACCTGGGTAATGTTAACGTTACCCTGTTCATTGATTCCGGTGCTATACGGGATACGTCCGCACAATATTATGCCGGAAGAAACTGGGTGATCAAAGCCGCTAACCAACCCACCGCCAATGTAATCGTTCGCTATTATTTTACCGATTCAGAAATAAATAAACTGATTATGGATACCAGTTGCACTGCCTGCTTCAACCAGGAAGATGCCTACTCATCCGGCATCACCCAGTATAGTAGTCCATTGTCTTTGGAAGAAGATAGTACCTTGCGTAACAATCTTAAAGGCAGCTACTTATTCCATAAACCTCAACAAGATATTCAGGTAATCCCCTACGATAATGGTTACTATGCAGAAACGCAGGTAAGCGGCTTTTCAGAATTCTGGATCAATGGAGGCGGCAGGAAACAGGATCATCCCCTGGCTGCCTGGCTGATGGATTTTGAGGCATCGCGGCAAAACAATACTGCCTTGCTGGCATGGAGTACCTGGCAGGAAATCGCGACCTCCCGGTTTGTTATTGAAAAGAGTGGTGATAGTATTCATTTTAACCCAATCGGTTCCTTACCAGCGCATCCTCACGCAGATTCTACGGCGGCATATAGTTTTACTGATCCCCAATTGCTGGGAGGTCATAATTATTACCGGCTAAGGTTGATATATCTGAATGGGGACAGCCTCTATTCTCCTATCCGCCAGATCTTTTTTGATCCGGATCCGGTGCAGGTTCGCGTATATCCCAACCCGACAACCGGAATAATAAATATAAATAGTTCCGCTGAGTGCCGTGATATTCAGATCTTTGATGTTTCAGGCAGGCTGGTATACCAGAAGGTAACAGATGGCTTTCAGCAAACCATTTCCCTGGCCACGCTTTCGAGAGGAATATATATGATGAAGCTGACCACGGACAAGGGCGGTAAAGTGCTGAAAATAGAAAAAAGATAGGGTAAATATCCCTGAAAGGCACTACCTTTGCCGACTATTTAAAATAGAGCTGATGAACAGCCGCCGAGAATTCGAAATAGCGTTTGTGGGACTAAAGACCGGCGTTCATGAGTTTGAATATCAGATTACAGATAGGTTCTTTGAGACATATCAGCAGCAGGATTTCGAGCATTGCAACGTACAGGTAAATTTGCACCTGGAAAAGAGCCAGGGATTTATGATGCTGCGCTTTGAGGTGATTGGAAAAGCGGACATGCATTGTGACCGTTGCGGAAATCCCCTTCCCCTGGATCTCTGGGATGAATTCAACGTGCTGGTAAAGCTCGTGGAAGATCCGGAAATCATGAACCAGGAAGAAGAGGATCCCGATGTACATTATATATCGCGCACGGAAAGTCATCTTTACCTGGCAGACTGGATCTATGAATTCATCAACCTCAGCATTCCGTTTCAACGAATGTGCAGGGAAGATGAGATTGGCAGTTCCAATTGCAATCGGGAAGTGCTGGCCATGTTAAAAAAACCAGACGCAGGCGGCGGTAGCGCAGAGAATCCCTTATGGAAGGGATTGGAAAAGTTCAGGGCACCAGAATAAATATTTAGGTTATTAATAAATTGATGAGTCATGCCAAATCCCAAACGGAGACATTCACAGCAACGCAGTGCTAAAAGAAGAACGCATTACAAAGCTTCTAAAGTTACCCTGAGCAAAGACAGCACAACAGGTGAACTGCATGTTCGCCACCGCGCGCATGTAAGCGAAGGAAAATTATTTTACAAAGGAAAAATAGTGGTTGAAAAATCACCTGTGTAAAGTAATTGTTCAAAGCTTATTAATGTAGATCAAACCTGGATGAATATTGCATTCGATATGATGGGCGGAGACTTTGCACCCGAAGAAGTGGTGAAAGGCATCCGGGATTATTTAACCCATCAACCTTCCCCGGCATTTGTATCACTCATTGGTGATGAACCGGTATTGCAGTCCCTGGTTGCTCAATATTCCCTTCCCGCTAAGACTTACAAAATAATTCATTCATCCGAAGACATTGGTATGCATGAGCATCCTTTAAAAGCACTGAAGGAAAAAAAGCATTCCTCCATTGCCATCGGATTTCATTTACTATCTACCGGAAAAGTAGATGCATTTATCAGTGCCGGAAATACCGGCGCGATGCTGGTCGGCTCCCTGTATACCATCAAACCGATTGACGGCATTCAACGGCCAACGATCGCTACCATTGTTCCGCGCGAAAACGGAAAGACCGGTTTGCTTCTCGATGTAGGCGCCAATGCCGATTGCAAAGCTGAACACCTCAACCAGTTTGCCGTGCTCGGATCGCTTTATGCCAAACACATTCAAGGCATTGAAAACCCCCGCGTCGGGCTCATCAATATCGGGGAAGAAGAAGGCAAAGGCAATCTGCTCGCGCAAGCCACCTATCCCCTCCTCAAAGCCAATACCCAAATTAATTTTGTTGGAAATATTGAAGGCCGCGATATTTTCATGGACACCGCCGACGTGATGGTCTGCGAAGGATTCACCGGCAACATCATCTTAAAACTGGCAGAGTCGCTCCACGAAGTCATTGTCCGACAAAAAATAAAAAACGAATACTTCGACCGCTTCAACTTCGAAGACTACGGCGGAACGCCCGTTCTCGGCGTAAACAAACCCGTGATCATCGGTCATGGTATCTCCCACGCAAAGGCTTATGGTAACATGGCGCTGTTAGCACAAAAAATGATTGAGACGAATTTGCTGGGTAAGATGGCGGAAAGCTTTAAGGGTTGATGGTTGACCAAAAAAAAGCTACCGGCTCATAAGCCGGATTCTGTTTGACTTGCCATCATTTATCTCGCCCATCCATTACTGAATGGATCTTGCTGCCTACCCATCCCGTTACGCCTTGCGGCGATGTGAACGGACCGCTCACCTCTTTCGAAACAGGATATACATGGCATTACAGCATACAAGGTTTACCCGCCGCGCCCATTACTGAACGCCGCCGTAGGCTTTTACCCTACGTTTTCACCCTTTCCCCGGTTTAACCCGTGGTGGTTATTTTCTGTGGCACTGTCTGTATCATTTAGCCCTTGCAACGATGACCCCGGCGCTTAACCGGTGTATTGTCCTTTGCTGTCCGGACTTTCCTCTTCGCAAAAACGAAGCGATGGCCCGGCCGGTAGCTTGCTGCGAAATTAGAGAAATATCTCCGTAGCGCCGTATCCGTAACGTGGATCGTATTGATTGATGAAGGAGCGCACTTCGCGGCGTGTTTTCAGGATCTCGTGAATTTCATCTTTCAGCTTACCCGTTCCTACCCCATGGATCACGATGAGGTTGTGTTGATAGTGCGCAATAGCCAGGTCGAGATACTTTTCAAACGTATTGAGTTGAAGTGTGAGTTTTTCAAAATTGCTCAGATGGCTCCAGGCATCCGTGAGTTTTTCAATGTGCAGGTCAACTTCATATTTCGCCGGCTCGAGGTGCTGCCTGGATTGGGAAGCCTCATAAATTTTGTATCCCTTTTCCCCCCATGGCTGGGAATCCGGCTTGCCTTCTTCCAAAGCTTTATCCGGATATACATCAAAAAGTTTGTACGTAAAACCGGCTCCCCCCTTTTTCCGGATCTCTTCGATGCGCATAAAAACCTGCTTTGGTTTTAGTTTGAGTGAACGCTCGTAGTGTGGTGCTTTGTGTTTATCCGGCACCACCAGGCTAAAATCAAGATCAAACGAAGGACTGTCATTCAGCGTTTCAAAAGAAATATCGTGCAGATAAAAATTCTTTCCTGCCATTACTTCATTCTCCAGTTCAAAATCAGTCTTTCCGAAATAAGCCAACTTATATTGAAAATGCAGAGCGTGTGCTGAATGATTGATCAGATGGATCTTCAGACTTTCCACCACTTCATCGCCAAATTCATCGGTATCGGAAACAGGCAAAAAACTAAGCCACACCCCATCCAGCGGGTTATTTTTTGCCGGCGTCCTATCTACCGGCACCTGGTCAATAAATTTTTTTTCTTTTTTCGCCGGGATATTTTTCTTCTCCGTAAATCTTTTGAAATAAGGAAAATCCAACTGATCAATATATGCCGGAAATTTTACCCCCCGCACATCCACCATCACCATTTTATCATTGATCATCTCCACCACTTCCGCCTCTTCATTGGAATGCAGCACGGTTACCTTGTCACCTACCTGGAATTTCATAGGGCGAAATTAAGCAATTTGAAAATTAGATAATTTGGAAATGCCTTGCTAGCCATAGTCTTTCCGAAAGCGGGTGAAAATAGGAAAACGAGGGTTTCAGCAGTAGCCGTTAAGCGATCAGCGTAAAATGCAATCAAAGTCTGTCCATAATTTGTTGAGTTTTTGCCAAATGATATGGGTAGCGGGTCTGGGAGAAATCTCAAAAAACAAGACAGTATGGTTTTGTGTCTGACAATCTTTTACATGAATGAGCGCATTTAAAATCATTGGAGTTTGGGTCATATAGTCCAGCATACTGATTGTGCCGCTATACGTTTCTGCATCCCCGACTTGTGTTTTAATCTTTTTAATAGTGGCAGCGGTCGGGATGAGTTTATCCGCCGGTATATTCCTCCTCGGGATATTTCTGGCTACTAAACCCCCGAAATAGGCTTTCAGATTTAATATAGGTTGAAAATTCCCTGTTGATTTGTGCAGGGGTTATTCCTTTTTCCAGTTTGACAAAAGCCATAGGCGAAATCGGAATTTTCCTTCCAGTCCTCCACAATTCCGGAAACGGTTAACGGTAAAGAATCATCATAAATAACGGTCCTGCCAATCATTTGATGCAGGGGGCGCTGAGCCAAAGTATTTTCTGGCC
>JAYVXJ010000343.1:0-1900 GCA_043785285.1 Chitinophagaceae bacterium | reverse complement strand
CTTCGGTGGACATCCTGCATAACTCATGGAACTGATCAGGATAAGGGCGGCTAAAAAAATAGTTGGTTTCATAAAATCTGATTACGCCCTTTAATAGCCAGCCGGATGCCAGATTGTAATTGATTGATTATTATGAAATTGGAAATTAAATTGGGATTAATATTTTCCCAAGCCGGGATGGGAATTACGAAAATGATCCGGGTAAGTGTTAACTTGTATAGACCTTATTCCTGCATTATGCCCGCCCAAACAACTGCTGCTTCAAGGATATATTCGATAGATATATTGAGGGGAATCGTTATGATTATCATGGCGTTGGACCATGTACGCGATTTTTTTCATATCACTGCGTCAACAGATTCGCCGACCAATCTTGCTACTACAACCCCCATTTTATTTTTTACCCGGTGGATCACTCATTTTTGTGCGCCTACTTTTGTTTTGCTGGCGGGTGTTTCGGCCTATCTGATGGGTCAGAAAAAAACGAAATCCGAACTGAGTCATTTTTTAATCATTAGGGGTTGTTGGCTACTGTTGGTGGAAGTGCTGATTGTAACTTTCGCATGGACGTTCAATCCTTTTTATAGTATCATCATTTTGCAGGTGATCTGGGCCATCGGGATCAGCATGATTATTTTGGGGATCTTCGTCAGGTTTTCTTATCGGGTAATTCTGCTCACCGGGCTCATCATCATTTGTTGTCATAACCTGCTGGATTATCCGGAAACTGCGCAACATGGCAGCATAGGATTTTTCTGGGATCTGATGCATCACGGAGCATTTACGCCATATACTTTATTCCATAATCATAAGGCCGTTATTGTATATGCTTTTCTGCCCTGGGCAGGTATTATGATGACAGGTTATGGCATTGGGAAAGTTTTTGGAAAAAAATTTTCTTCAGTACAGCGAAAAAAAATTTTATTCAGTACCGGGGCTGGCCTGCTATTTCTTTTCCTGGTGCTACGTTTTATTAATGCTTATGGAGATCCGGCTCCCTGGTCGGTGCAGAGATCGCCGATGTATACCTTGTTGTCGTTTCTTAATGTAACGAAATATCCTCCTTCCCTGGATTATATTGGAGTGACTATCGGCATCTCCCTGATTGTTCTGGGTCTGCTGGATAATGTGTCCGGAAAATCCCTGCAATTTTTAATCAGCTTCGGCCGCGTTCCTTTCTTTTATTATGTATTGCATTTGTATTTGATTCACCTGACGGTGCTGGTCTTTTTTATATTGGAAAAATTTCCGGCGAAAGATATTGCTCCTCAACACTCCCCGTTTTTGTTCAGGCCCGATCGATTCGGATATGGTTTATGGATTGTATATGGGATCTGGATATTGCTCATTCTGCTTACGTATCCACTTTGTAAATGGTATAGCCGGTATAAGGCTACACATCATGCCTGGTGGTTAAGTTATATCTGAATCATTACCTGAGCATGCCTTTGATCTCATTCAATTTGAGCAGGGCTTCTACAGGTGTAAGCCGGTTGATATCCAATGCGGATAATAATTTCCGGATCTCTTCAAAGGTTTCTGTATGCGCATCAAATATGGAGAGCTGTACCTGCGGAGCTGCAATTTTTTTCATACTTTCGGATAAACCTGCACTATCGCTGCCACGACTTTCTTCCAGTTGCTTTAAGATCTGATTTGCCCTTTCGATCAGATCCGCCGGCATCCCCGCCATTTTTGCCACATGAATACCAAAACTATGCGTACTGCCACCTGGTGCCAGTTTGCGAAGGAAAATAATTTTGTTTCCGAGTTCGCGGCTCGTGATATGATAATTTTTTACTCCGGAAAATTTGTTTTCCAGTTCATTAAGTTCATGGTAGTGTGTAGCAAATAATGTTTTTGGTTTGAAGGGTGAATGATGTAAATACTCGGCAATGCT
>JAYVXJ010000342.1:0-6461 GCA_043785285.1 Chitinophagaceae bacterium | reverse complement strand
GGATACGACGAATATACCATCCGCGGATTCCGCGCAGAAAATGCACATAACATCAATGGCCTTCGCGGATATAACACGGGCTTCAGCAACAGCATGCTGTTGAATATAGAAAGCATAGATGTAATCAAAGGTCCTGCAGCGGCTTTATATGGTAACAGCGATGCGGGGGGAAATATTGATCTCGTTACGAAAAAACCGTTATCAGCGCCGGCAGCTGAAATCGCTTTGTTTGGCGGAAGTTGGAATCATTTCCGCGCACAGGGAGATGTAACAGGACCACTGGATAAATCCAAAACCCTGCTGTACCGGCTGAATGCCGGATATGATCAATCGGAGGGTTTCCGGAATCAATTTTTCTCCAAATCTTATCAAATCGCCCCTTCTTTTTCTTTTGTTCCGAATGATAGGTTCCGGTTCAATCTGGATTTTTCTTTAGCTCATGTCAATACCGTGCTTGACCGGGGTCAGCCGGGACTTGACAATATCCCGGATCTGAAGGCAACGCCCACCCGCCTTTCCCTAACCCAATCTGGTGACTTTCTTAAAGAAACGGATCTGGCTTCTATCGCTTCCTTTGTATGGGAAATTAATGATCACATCAGCTTCCATAGCGGATACCTGAATTATATTACCCAACAACAGGTGGCTGAGCACGGATTCAAGGATTATATCAGGGATGATTCGGTAGCGCTCTATTTTCAAAAATGGACCTTTCATACCATCACCCACACGCTCAGTAATTATATTGAATTCAAATTCAATACCGGTGCGTTTAAGCACGTGCTGCTGACCGGATACGATTATGTGCAGAGCCGGGTGTCTCTTGATCAATCTCATTTTGAACTTCCGGATGCTTTTGGCGAAGGCAGTGGCGTTGTGGGAACTTTCAGTCTTACCCATCCGGTATATCCTAATCCTCCGCTAAATACGTATCAGCTATCGGATTTTGATGAAGGCGATTTGAATACCGATCAGTATCATACTAAGGGTTTGTATGTACAAGATCAGGTGTCTATCAAAAAATTTCAATTTTTATTTGGTTTGAGAAGGGAGTTTTATTATTCTCCGGCGGACGCATATAGTAATGCGGTTACAACCAGACAAAATGTATGGTTGCCCAGGGCTGGAATAGTTTACCGTATTCTTCCCAATCTGAATGCGTATGCTATATACAGCAAAGGATTCGATCCTTATGAAGCATCCACTTCCGTGCACCTGTTTAATGCTCCTTTTAAACCGATTCAAAGTGAATTGATGGAGCTGGGAGCGAAAACCGGTTTTTTGAAAAATAAATTATCTGCAACTTTATCCTTTTACCAGCTTTCTCTTTTTAATGTAGCAGTGAATGCAAATGATCCCGTTAATCCCGATCTTTATGTTCAAAGAGGAGAAGACCAGGCAATGGGTGTTGAAACAGAACTCAACGGTAATATTCTTCCTACTCTGAGTATTCATTTTGCTTACGCATACAATGTAGCTAAGATTAAAAAAAGCGAAGTGCACGAAGAGATCGGCAGGCTGAAAGAAAATGCGCCGCGAAATTCCGGCAGCAGTTTTATCAGGTACCGGTTTGATAAGGGACTGTTGAAGAAACTTTCCATTTTGGCCGGGTATAACCAGGTTGGAAAAAGAAATACGCTGGACGATCGGATACAATTGCCGGGATATATTACTTTTCAGGGAGGGCTTAGTTATAGCCTGGATCATTTTGGCATCGCCCTGAATTGGAATAATTGCACAAATCAAACCTATTGGAGCGGCGCCTATAATAATATTTATAAATGGCCCGGCGCTCCGGGAAATATTTTGTTTAAAATAAACTGGCTATTCGGTCAGCAGGAGAAAATTAGTAACCTATAATAGTAAACCTTTATCAAGATGTCTGAAGACAAAAATGTGTTTATCCATCATGTATTTTTCTGGCTTGCCAATCCGAAAAGTGCAGAAGACCGGGACCAGCTCATGGCTGGTCTGAGAAAACTTTCCAAAGTTTCTACCATCAAGCGCTTTCATATTGGCCGTCCGGCCGGTACCCTGCGCGATGTGATTGATACTTCGTATGCATTTTCCTGGTGTATCTTTTTTGCAAATGCTGCGGATCAGCAGAGTTACCAGATAGATTCCATTCACCTTCGTTTTGTAGATGAATGTTCTCATTTATGGAGCCGCGTGATCGTGTATGATTCAGTAGATTCTTAAAGCTCTACTGCGGCCGCTTCATCAATAAAAAAATGCAATTCCCCATGCATGGGTTCAATTACCTGGGATGGGTATAGATCAGGATTGTATTGCCCTTCCAACACCTCATGGAGTGCATGCGCTTTACCGCTGCCGCTGATCATGAACACAATATAATTTGCCCGGTTGGCGATATTCTTCGTTATAGTAATGCGGAACATTTCCTGCGCCTGGAGAAAAAAAGAAGTAACCCATTTTTTTTCTTCATGAATTACCGGAGTGCCAGGGAAAAGGGAAAGAGTATGTCCGTCATCTCCCATGCCCAACAGGATCAGGTCGAATGTGGTTTCCGGAAAGTTTTTTTCATCACCTCCGAAATATTGTTGAAGTACCGCTTCATATTGTTCGGCTGCTTTTTCCGGTGAGCGATTCGTCTGCATAATATGAATCTGATCCTTGGGGACGTCCACCTTATTCAGCAGGGTATCAAAAGCCATGCGGGCATTATTTCTTTCATCTTCAAAAGGTACGGCCCGTTCATCACCAAAGAATACATGGATTTTATTCCAGTCTATTCTGTCTCTGTAAGGGGAAGTGGTCAGCAGTTCATTTAATTTTTTCGGTGTGCTCCCCCCCGAAAGGGCAATGCAGAACCGGGGCTGGATCAACAGTTTTTCTTCGATCAGGCTGGTGATCCATTCCGCTAATTCAACACTCATCGTCTCCAGATCTTTATAAACTTCCTTGTTCATAAGCATTAAATTTTAACATCCTACTAATGCAGGCCCAATCCAACCCCAAAGCCTTCCCCTTTTTTAATTTTTAATTTTTTATTCTCTACAACACGATCCACTGATGACCGTCTTTGGCGATCAGTGCTTCTGCGTCTTCAGGTCCCCAGGATCCGGGTGCATAGTTTGGAAAAGAAACCGGCGTTCTGTTTTTCCAGGCATCCAGAATGGGCATTATGATTTTCCATGCGGCTTCCACCTGATCCTTCCGCATAAAGAGGGTGGCATTTCCTTCCATGATATCCAGGAGCAGGGTTTCGTAAGCTTCGGGTTCGTTACCGTCGTAGGCATCTTTATACCGGAAGATCATATCCACGGGATTGAGGGTCATGCTTTGTCCCGGGCGTTTGGATTGAAAGCGAAGGCGGATATCCATTTCGGGCTGAATGCTGATGGTGAGCCGGTTCGCGCGCCATGTTTCAGCGGCTTCCGGCGGGAAAGCATAGTTGGGGGCCGGGCGAAATTCAATATTGATAACGGTTGTTTTCTGATGAAGTCTTTTTCCTGTGCGGATATAGAATGGTACGTCCTGCCAGCGCCAGTTGTCGATATAAAATTTCACGGCCGCAAATGTTTCTATAGAAGATTTCGGATCCACATTTTTTTCTTCCCGGTAAGCGGGTACCTTTTCTCCTTCCATCCATCCCGCTTCGTATTGTCCGCGTACTGCATATTTACTCACTTCATCTTTACCTATGCGGCGAATCGCATTCAGCACATCTACTTTTTTATTCCGGATCTCATCGGCATCAAATGAAACGGGCGCTTCCATGGCAATCATGCAGATGAGCTGGAGGATATGATTCTGTACCATATCGCGCAGTGCACCTGCACCTTCGTAATAAGCACCGCGACCTTCCGATCCAACGGTTTCTGCTGCCGTGATTTGCACGTGATCAATATAATTGCGGTTCCACAAGGGTTCAAAGAGTGCATTTGCAAAACGAAGCGCGATAATATTCTGCACGGTTTCTTTTCCGAGATAGTGATCGATGCGGTAAATCTGTTTTTCATCAAACATACTCATGAGCAGTTCATTGAGCTCATGAGCACTGTCCAGATCATGACCGAATGGTTTTTCAATCACGATGCGGGTGCAGGTTTTGTCGGGAGAAATATGTTTCTTACCTAACTTTTTGGCAATATCAGGCACCAGTTGCGGGGCAACCGCCATATAAAAAATGATATTGGGATGCGCGCCGAATTCGGCTTCCTTTTTTTTAATGACTTCCGAGATCTGATTATATTCTTCATCTTTTTCAGCATCCATTTTCAAATAGGCTACATGCGGGGAGAAAGCCTGCCATTGTTTATCGGCCACTTCTTTTCTGCGGCTGAATTGTTGGATGCCTTCGAGCAGGTGCTTGCGGTAATTCTCGTCAGTATATTCACTTCTGCCTATGCCGATGACGCTGAATTTCTCTGGCATCCAGTCGTCAATAAAAAGATTGTATAAAGCGGGAGAAAGTTTCCTGTAATTCAGATCGCCGCTTCCTCCAAAAATAAAGATGAGGGTTGCGGAAGGCCGTTTATGATTTTCCATAATTGTTTTTAATTATCAAATGTTCCCCATTCGGTGTGAAAGATTCCGGGCATATCTACGCGTTGGTAGGTGTGTGCTCCAAAATAATCCCGCTGGGCCTGGATAAGGTTGGTAGGCAGTTGCTCGCTGCGATAAGCTTCGAAGTAACAAAGGGAAGTCATGAGTCCCGCCACCGGAAATCCCGTCTGCGTAGTATGCATGATCACGTTGCGCAGGTGTTGATTTTTTGCCTGGATAAGTACGGCAATATTTTTATCCAATAGCAGATTGGGCAGGGCGGGATTTTCCTGAAAGGCCGTATAAAATATTTCCAGCATGGCAGCGCGGATAATGCAGCCACCGCGCCAGATGCGAACCACTTCGGGGAGTGGAATATCCATCTTCAGTTCCGATGAAGCTTTATGCAGAAGAGCCATACCCTGAGCATAACAAATGATCATGGAGAAATAAAGCGCATCGGCAAGCTGTTGGATGAACACTTCCCTGGGCACTTCAATTTTGAAATGGGTCGGCTTGTATAATGCAGCGGCTTGAATTCTTTCTTCTTTTGCGGAAGAAAGATCCCGGAGTGAAACAGCAATATCAATTACAGGAACGGGTATGCCGAGGTTCATCGAATCCTGTGAGGTCCATTTTCCTGTGCCTTTAGCGCCGGCTTTGTCGAGGATCATATCCACCAGCCGGTTATCTGTTTTATCGTCTGGCTGCATAAAAATGTCCCGGGTGATCTCTACCAGATAGGATTGCAGTTCACCCTCGTTCCAGTTTTTATATACTTTATGCAGTTCGTCGTTGCTGAGCCCTTCTCCTTCGTGCAGCAGCTGATACGTTTCGCTGATCAGTTGCATGATGGCATATTCAATACCGTTGTGTACCATTTTCACGTAGTGGCCGGCGGCGCCGTTTCCGAGATGGGCCACGCAGGCACTGCCATTCACTTTAGCCGCCACAGCTTCCAGGATGGGTTTCACCTGGGCATAGGCTTCGGGATCACCACCCGGCATGATGCTGGGGCCGGTACGTGCACCGTGTTCACCTCCGGAAATGCCGATACCCATAAAATGAAACCCTTTTTCGCGTACAAAATTCACTCGGCGAAGGGTATCCGTATAATGGGAGTTTCCTCCGTCTATAATGATATCCCCTGGCTGGAGCAGCGGAAGTAGGGAATTGATTACGTCGTCCACCGGGTTACCGGCCGGAACGAGCATCATAATTTTTCTGGGCATCTGCAGTTGCTGAACCAGGTCTTCCAGGCTGTTGACGCCTTTTACGGTAGTGCCGGCAGTGGCGGAAGATTCCAGTAATTTTCCTTTTTGAAGGTCTTTGTCAAAGCCGATAGCCTTAAAACCATGATCAGCCATGTTCAGCAATAGGTTTCTACCCATTGTACCCAGGCCGATCATACCAAAGTCGAATAAGTTAGTATTTTCCATGAGCGTAATAAAAGGGCCTAAAATTAGGTATTTTATAGAAAGGTTGCGGAAGGCCCCGGCATGTTCATCCAAATCGGGACCAGGAACGGGTTGGCGCGATAATTTTTTATCCCGGGTGGAATGCTTGGAGTTATAAAAAAAACATTATATTTTTAGCGCTTCTGACAGACCCTGACAAACCTATCCCATATCTATTAAGAGCCCGGTAATTCTCTCATACCTATCAAGAATCCGGCAATCCTCTTTTATCCTTTACGATCAATCCTAGAACATTTCGGGAGGCGCTAAACGATTCTTGCCACTAAACCGGCTATAATTTTTTTGGGTCAAATTCAAAATAAATATGAAGAAGTTTAAACCGTGGGGTATAGGTACGTTGTTTATGCTAATAACAAATTCAGCTTTTGCTCAAAATGTGTGGACCCAGCACAATGATCAGGGCCGTACGGGTTGGTATCCTCAGGAAACAACATTGAATACAGGTAATGTTAATAAAAATACGTTCGGACTTTC
>JAYVXJ010000341.1:0-1905 GCA_043785285.1 Chitinophagaceae bacterium | reverse complement strand
TTTATAAAAAAATTCAAAGACATTGAAAACATTTTTTGCGTGGCTTAAAAAGAGGGCAGTAAGTGGATTACTGATTCTGCTTCTTTTAATCCTGATATTTAATCCGAATGCAAAGGCCTTTTTATTAAAGCAGCTGATTTCGACTGGCCTGTTTAGTGCGGAAATAGAGAAAAACAATACTAATAATTATAATTACCCTGTAAACGCCTACTTTAATTTTACCGATTCAGAAGGCAAACTAATATCTACGACTGACCTAAAGGGACATGTTGTATTTATAAACTTTTGGGCATCCTGGTGTCCTCCTTGCCGGGCCGAAATGCCTTCATTGGAATCCCTGTACAAAAAACTGAAAAATGATGATCGGTTTGTTTTTGT
The DNA here is from genome assembly GCA_043785285.1 of Chitinophagaceae bacterium. Lineage (GTDB taxonomy): Bacteria > Bacteroidota > Bacteroidia > Chitinophagales > Chitinophagaceae > Puia. The sequence goes on along the minus strand of JAYVXJ010000341.1, from coordinate 1,527 downwards.
TTTTATCAATGAGGATGAAGACAAAACAAAAGCCAAAAATTACCTTGAAGAATATCACTATACATTCCCCCTAAGTGCCAGTTCAGGAAATGTTCCCAATGAATTATTTAATGGAAGTTTACCTACCACAGTTGTTATTAATAAGGAAGGAAAAATAGTACTAAAACATGAAGGCATGGCGGGTTATGACACGGAAGCTTTTATAGTGCAATTAAAAGAACTGCTTTAACAATAGACTCAAACGTTATTTTCGTTTTGCTATCTGCACATTCGGTCAATCAGTAATTGTCATTAGCGGTATAATGAATTCAGAAAAATTTATTACGTTTTAACCTGAGTCGTATTTAATAACATTATATCTTCAACTCATCAGATCGTTTAATCCCTATATTTTGCATAGAGAGTATTTATAAAAAATATGGTTTGTATTCGCTGTGAGATGACCACCTAAATTCGAGGCAAAGGCACTCCCGTTTTAATGTTGTGGGAACTTTACAGATACGATTACGTGGGAAGCTTGGACGGCACCACGTTTTATCATTGCTACAACCTGTGGCGACAGCGTTCCAAGCCAAGCGCGGCCAATGTATGTAACTAATGTTACCCCTGTTTGATTCTATTTGTCTGAAATTTGTATTCTAAAAAAATAATTGATGGAAAAATAATTGATAAATGGAATGCCTAGGAGTGGTGATAAAGCACCGGATTTTGATGCCGTAACTACAACCGGTAATTTGAAATTTTCAGATTATAATATGGGAAGTTGGGTAATACTATTCTCTCATCCGGCAGATTTCGCGCCTGTATGCATTAAAATAAATGTGCCATGCTGCTTAACTGGCAGCCAGGCGATAAAGTAATTAATCCTGCTCCCATCTGTATGCTTTTAAAAACCTTGGCTATAAATTATTAAATAATAATCATGAACACTAGAATCAACAATGTTCCACAGGAACTTTATGAGGGAATAAAAAAGGAAATAACCAATAAGGACAGTGTAGTGGGTATTGATGCGTTGCATACCCATATCCTCATCATCAACCGCCTTATGCAAATAGAAGCAAAGTTGGATGCACTTAACGAAAAAATAGGAAAAATAAATGTGAAGTAGCAGAACGGGCTCCGGTAGAACAATAAGCGCTTTTAGATGCATTCTACCTCCTTTGAAGGTAGCAAAAATTACAAAACTTATCTAAATTTTATTGCAATTTTACGGTCAATAATTAAGCAAGCCACTATGAACGTAGAACAAATTTATACCGGTTGTTTGGCACAAGGCGCTTATTACATTACCTCACAAGGGGAGGCAGCTATTATCGATCCCCTTCGCGAGACCAAGCCTTATATCGACCGGCTTCAAAAAGACAGGGTGAAACTGAAGTATATCTTTGAAACTCATTTTCACGCCGACTTTGTAAGCGGACACGTTGATTTGAGCAGAAAAACGGATGCCGCTATTGTTTATGGTCCGAATGCCAATCCTGAATTTGAAGCCCTGGTTGCGCGTGACAATGAAATATTCAAAGT
>JAYVXJ010000340.1:0-1905 GCA_043785285.1 Chitinophagaceae bacterium | reverse complement strand
GGATATAGGCCTTGCCCAGGTTTGCAAGCAACAGGGTGGGAATCAGGATCGCCAGAATGATGATGATGCCGCCCATGGTGGGCGTTCCTTTTTTCTGTTGTTCCCCGGCTAGTCCCAGTTCGCGTACGCTTTCTCCAACCTGAAGGTTCCGCAGGTAATTAATCAGCTTTCTTCCAAAGAGCATGGTGATGACAAGAGACAAAATAACAGCCAGCAGTACCCGGAACGTAATAAACTGGAACAATGTTCCGCCGGGTATCTTAACACCTGTTTGCCTTAACCAATCGAATAAATGATACAGCATGATGTTGTTCTGGCTGTTTTATGCCACCGTCCAAGATTCGTTTAATACTTTATTTATCCATCGTCTCAAATATTTCTCTTAATACTGCTTTATCGTCGAAAGGATATTTCACCCCTTTGATCTCCTGATATTTTTCGTGTCCTTTTCCCGCCACCAGCAAAATGTCTGCGGGTCCCGAAAGGCTCACCGCCGTTTTGATTGCTTCTCTCCTGTCCATGACCGATATGAATTTTCTTTTTGCAGCAGTATTCAAACCCGTTTCCATATCCTTTAAAATAGCAGAAGCTTCTTCGCTTCTCGGATTATCGGAGGTAAATACTACCTGGTCGCTGAGCTGACAGGCCACTTCACCCATGATGGGTCTTTTGCTTTTGTCCCGGTCACCACCACAACCCACCACCGTAATGATGCGTTCATCATTTTTCCGAAGCTGGCGCAGGGTGCTGAGAATATTTTCCAGCGCATCCGGCGTATGCGCATAATCAACAATACCTATGATCTTTTCTTTGGGCGAAAGAATATAATCGAACCTGCCCTCTGCTCCGGTTAATCCGCTCAGGTTTCTGAGCACGTCTTCTTTATCTTCTCCCAAACAAATAGCCGCACCATAAACGGCCAGCAGATTATAGGCATTGAATTCACCGATCAGCCTGAAATGAGTTTCGCGATCGTTAATGGTCATCACCAGCCCGGTAAGGTTGTTCTCCAGTATTTTTCCTTTGAAATCAGCTGTTGTTTTAAGACCATAATAATATTTTGTGGCTGCCGTATTCTGTAGCATAACCGTACCGCGCTTGTCATCTGCATTTGAAAGAGCAAAAGCTGCAGAAGGAAGTCCATCGAAAAAAGATTTCTTCACGCGGATGTATTCATCGAATGTTTTATGATAGTCCAGGTGATCGTGTGTGATATTGCTGAATATGCCGCCTGAAAAATACAATCCTTCTATACGGTGCTGGTCAAGGGCATGTGAACTCACTTCCATAAACACATGCGTGCAGGAGGCAGTATGCATATCCCGCAACAAAGCATTCAGGGAGACAGCATCCGGTGTGGTATGAGTAGCCGCCAGCACCTGATTGCCAATATGATTTTCAACAGTACTCAGCAATCCGCATGAATAGCCCAGCGAACTGAAAAGTTTATAGAGCAGGGTGGCAATCGTTGTCTTCCCATTGGTACCGGTGATTCCGATGAGTTTCATTTTATCCGAAGGCTGCCCGAAAAAATTATGGGCAAGCAAGCCGGCAGCAACCGCACTATTTTCCACTTGTATATAGGTAACGCCCTCCGCGAATGTCTCCGGCATTTTTTCACAAACGATGGCTGTGGGTTTTTTTGCAACAACAGCAGGAATGAATTGATGTCCGTCCACATGCGTCCCCCTCATAGCAATAAATACAGAACCATTCTCCACTTTTCTGGAATCCAGTTGAAGATCCTTCACATTTACATGTAGTTTTCCGTGAACGGATCTCAGCGCAACCTTATATAATATTTCCTGCAAAATCATCAGTTCAGTTCTATCGTCAGTTGTTGATTTTTTTCAATGGTTGTTCCCGCTGGAATACTCTGCTGACTTACCTTTCCGGCTCCCCGGG
>JAYVXJ010000339.1:0-1908 GCA_043785285.1 Chitinophagaceae bacterium | reverse complement strand
CTATCAGGCCCTGATGATGAAAATTTCCGGTTTGTGCAGAAACAGATTCCACATCTCCGACAAACCAATACAACAGGTCAATAAAATGACTAAACTGTGTGAATAAAGTACCTCCGTCCAAGTCTTTTGTGCCTTTCCAGGAATTTTTATAGTAATCTTCATTCCGGTTCCAGAAGCAACTGAGTTGCACACTGTAAATCTTTCCCAGTTTCCCTTCATCTATCAGATTTTTTACCGCTTCCACGGGTGGGTTGAACCGGTTTTGCTTAACAATAAACAACCGCTTGTTCGCCCGTTCTGCCGCATTGATCATGGCTGAACAATCCGGAACCGATAGCGCCATGGGCTTTTCGCACAATACATGGTGACCTGACTTCAACGCTTTGATGCTATGCTCCGCGTGCAAGCCGTTGGGTGTGCAAATGGAAACCACATCTATTTCCGGGGAAGCTGTAAGCATTTCTTCCAGACTGTTAAATTCTTTTGCTCCATATTTTTCAGCCAGCGTTTTTGTTTTTTCCGGGTCAATATCGCATACCGAAACCAATTTTCCAAGAGTACTGATATGTTCTGCATGCCTTTGGGCAATACGCCCACAACCCACAATAGCGAACGTAAACTGTTTATTCATTTACCAATTCCTTTCTTGAGTGATTTTCTGAGCGGTGCTGTTTTGATCAGCATATTCATATACATCTCCTTCAACTTCTTATCGGATTTAAATGCATTATGCTTTTGAATGGGCAGCTGCATTATCTTTTCAAATTCCCCGGCAGATAAACCAAGCTTTTTCAAAACATATTCCTTATCGGAACGGAGTTGAATAAGATCATATAAAGGCTTTTTAAGCTCTTCCAATGCCTCTATCCTGGTCATTTGGTTGGAACAGATCAAGGTAGACAAATGCGCTTTGCGCTTATCAATATAAAATTTTTCCGGAAGAATATAGGCTTGGTAGAATTTGGTGAACTGGGACTCGTAATGTTTGCCACCATAGTCACGCCAGCCCAGTTCCTTTTGAATGATCTCTTTAACGGCTTTTTTATTATAGGGAACATAATTGAGTATGGAAATCGGGTTCAATTTATGTATGGCTGAATAGTAAACATATTTTTTAAAATCTAAGGTTGGATAGGTCTTTAATTTCTTCTTTCCGTACTTCGAATGAATGTCTTTCAGGTTGGCAAAATCCATTTTATCGTACAGCCAGGATGGCGGCATAATATATTCCGTAACGATATTTGTTCCACTGATGATGTATCCCGCTTTGTGCTCTTTAGCGAGTTTGTACATGGAAGAAAAGATCGCATGATCGGAAACAACTTCAATATCCACCACCGAAGCCTTTAAATAAGCCAGCTGAATGTCTTTGAATTCTTCCCAATCCACCACCAGGCTATATAAATCAAACCCGCATCTGGTAATGATATTTTCCACGTTTTTTACAGCCAGTTCAGAGTCCCAGCCATTGTCAAGGTGTATGGCCAGGGGTCTCAGGCCATATTGTTTCGCCAGATATGCCACATAAGTACTGTCCACTCCGCCACTCAAACCGATCAGACAATCATATCGTTTTCCCTTACCATCATTTTTCATTCTTGTAACCACGTCTTCCAGTTTCTTTTTCCCGGCTTCAGCTGTAAACACTCCCTTCTTTGCCGCAACCTCGTATTCGTGAACATAATTGCAAATACCCTCTTTATCAAAGCGAATATCCGGGTCGGCCATATTATCCATCACCGTTTTCGTACACTGCCTGTATTTCGGATCATCAACAGAAATAATCATAGGAAATTCAAATTTTTTTCAAGGCGCTCCGTAAAGATTTTCTTCAAGCTCCTTTTGATCCGGATAACTGATTAAAACAGCACGATGCGGTCGCTGAAACACAAACATACTTCCGGCGCT
>JAYVXJ010000338.1:0-6472 GCA_043785285.1 Chitinophagaceae bacterium | reverse complement strand
GGAATAAGCATTCACTCCGGCCAGATCTCCAACAGCCTCTTTCAGTGAAAATTCCATTTTATCTTCCATCAATTGACGCGATACACTGGAAATGGCTTGGGGCACTTCTATAACCGATGATTCGGTTTTGGTACCCACTGCAGAAAACGGACGGAGATAAGTGTGGTTTCCGGGCGCATTCACTTCTACAGACTCGAGTGATTTAAAAATATGCTTATGCGCTGTATCCGGAATCTGTTGCGCCGGAGAAACGATTCCGCTCATCAGTAAAAACAGGATGGCCACAAGCCGGTAGGGAATAAGGTTAATCCGCATCTGGCGCACAAAATAAGCAAACAGATACTTATTTACAATGGGTATTTGTTAGCGGCAATCAATTTATCGGCAATTTCCCTTTTGGCTTCTTTGGAATTAAACGGATTCGTTTTGGTAAATCTTTTCAATCCGAGTAGCAGCATCCGCTGTTCGTCGCCATCTGCAAAAGCATTTATGGCGTCCTTGCCCGATTTATTCAATTGGTCAGCTGCATCATAGAGATACGTTCTCACCAGATCCAGTTCAAAACCCAGGCTGTTTTCCCCTTTCCTCTCCGTCAGTTTGATTACCCGGAGTAAGGCACTCTCTGCATGAAAAGTAACCATGGCCATATCCGCAATGTTCATCAGGATTTCCTGTTCTGTCTCAATTTTTGCAGCCAGTTTTTGAACAGCAGCACCGGCGGTCATCAGGATGGCTTTTTTAAATTGAATGATCGTTTTCCTTTCCTGGGCAAAAGAGGCATCCTCCGTTGAACCGAAATCGGGAATGCTCACCAATTCTTTTGCAACAGCTTTGGCGCGAGAAAGGACATCGAGCCGGCCCTTGGAAGCTCTTTTTAAAATCATGTCCACAATCAGCAGGCGATTGATCTCATTGGTACCTTCAAAGATGCGGTTGATGCGACTGTCCCGGTAAGATCTGGAAACGCTATATTCATCGCTGAAGCCATTTCCACCATGGATCTGCACGGCTTCATCAGCAACAAAGTCAAGCATTTCACTTCCGAATATTTTCAGCATGGCACATTCAATAGCGTATTCTTCCGCAGCGCCTAGTGCAGCTTCATTAAAAGGTTTCTCTTCTTCCAGCAACTCCTGTTTTTTATCCTCGATCCATTCAGACACACGATACAATGCGCTTTCCCCAACCCAGATATAGACGGCCATTTCCGCGATCTTATTTTTAATGGCCCCGAATTGGGAGATCATGGTATTAAACTGCTCCCGCGTATTAGCGTAGGCAATAGCCACTCCCGCAATCCGTTTTCCTGCGCCTAGTGCGGCTGCGCATAATTTCAAACGGCCAATGTTCAGAATATTAAAGGCGATCACATGACCGCGTCCAATTTCACCCAACACATTTTCTACCGGCACTTTGCAATCCTGAAAATACAATTGAACGGTTGAAGATCCTTTGATTCCCATCTTGTGTTCTTCCGGACCGCGGGTGAAGCCTTCAAAATCTTTTTCCACGATGAAAGCCGTGAATTTGTCTCCATCCACTTTGGCGAACACGGTATAAACATCTGCAAAACCCCCGTTGGTGATCCAGCATTTCTGTCCGTTCAACAGATAATATTTCCCATCTTTGCTTAAGGTAGCTCCGGTTTTTGCGCTGAGGGCATCGCTTCCGCTATTGGGTTCTGTTAATCCATAAGATGCCTTCCATTCTCCTGTTGCCAGTTTCGGAATATATTTCTCTTTCTGTGCTTCCGTACCAAAATACAGGATAGGGAGGGTCCCGATTCCGGTATGTGCTGCAAGCGCTACGGAAAAGGAAAATCCGCCACCGAGTCCTTCATTGACGATGGTGGAAGTAACGAAATCCTTTCCAAGTCCGCCCAGGCTTTCCGGAATGGAAGCGCCGAGGAGACCCTGCTCACCGGCTTTCACCAGCAAAGCCGGCATGAGTCCGGGTTCCAGTTTTTCAATGCGGTCCATAAGCGGCAGCACTTCGGCTTCCAGAAAAGTCGCACACATCTCTTTCACCATGCGTTGTTCTTCATTGAAATCCTCCGGAATAAAAGTTTCTGCGGGGGCTGATTCGCGGATCAGCCATTCACCGCCTTTGATTTGTTCCTGTTTAAGCGTTGCTGTACTCATCTTGCGTTATATTAATATTCATTATTTAAATTAGTATACACGAACCAGGTAGGATGATCATTCCCGATCTATTTAAGATTATCATACACGATCTGCAGAACCGATTTACATACTTCCACCTGTTCTCCCGGCACACCTTCCAATGCTTCATTCAGGGTATCTTCCGCCATCAGCATGGTCTGCTCCTGCAATTTGAAAGCCGGTTTCGTCAGGCATATCCGGTTTATCCGACGGTCGTTGGAAGAAGCGACCCGTTTGACCAATTGTAATTTTTCGAGGTTGTCTACCAGCCGGGTGATGCTGGGCTTATCGCGGAATGTAGCGCGACAAAGTTCCTGCTGACTTTGTCCGTCCTGCTTCCATAACTGAGACAAAACACTCCATTGTTCAATGGTGATATTCAGTTCAGCCTGGTTGAATTTTTTTTGCAGCCGACGCGCAATCGCAATGGATGCTTTGCCGGTAACAAAACTATATAACTCCCCCTTTTTAAAATGGTTGTTTGGCATATAGTTAGTTAAACAACTAATCAAATCTACCTAAATCCAGGGGGAAGAGCAAATTTTCAGAGCTATTTTTAGGATCATTTTAACGGCGGGCAGCCTCCCTGTTCTTTTAGGTTATTTGAATTCCCTACTCCTGTTTTTTATTCCCTAATGGCTATTTTGAATTGGGGCCAAATCATTTCTTAATAACTGGCACTTAATTCTTTATAACTCGCAAGGAAGTTCTCTGAGACCCGCGAATTGGCTGTGGAAACGCATCATCGTATATTTCCAATTGGATATGGAACCGATGCATGTATTTATTGCCATTACGGGCGCACTGTTGTTTTTATATTCCCTGTTGATCTTATATTATCACTGGGTATGGGACCGGATACCTCGTTCTTCCACCTCGGGTGAACACCCGTTTCAATCCGAAAAAATTCCTTTGCCTGTTGTAAAAGTCTCCATAATTATTCCGGCAAGGAATGAAGAATTGAATATCGGCAAATGCCTTCAATCCATTTTTAATCAATCCTATCCTTCTGATTTTACAGAGGTAATTGTGGTGAATGATTTTTCTACGGATCAGACGGCTTCCATCGTGGAGCAGTTCCATGGCGCCAGGTTGTTGAATCTTTTCCATTTTGTTGAAGAAAACAGTTTGAATGCGTATAAAAAAAAGGCCATCGAAACCGGGATCGCGCATTCCTCGGGTGAACTGATCGTGTGCACAGACGCCGATTGTACGGCGGGTCCGGAATGGATTGAGACCGTGGTAGGCGCTTATAAAGAAAGCCGTTACAGCATCATCGCTGCACCGGTAAAAATTTTAACGGACGGTTCGGCACTCGCCATATTCCAGGCACTCGATTTTATTACCTTACAGGGCATCACCGGTGCAGCCGTTTATAAAAATCTTTACCCGATGTGTAATGGCGCCAACCTGGCTTATAGTCGCGCTGCCTTTAATGCCGTCGATGGTTTTAAGAATATAGATCATATTGCTTCCGGAGACGATATGTTGTTGATGGGAAAAATGCAGATGCAATTTCCGGGAAAAGCAGGATATCTGAAAGATCCAGAAGCGGTTGTCAGCACAGCAGCAGCGGATAGTCTCCAGTCCTTTTTCCGCCAGCGGATCCGCTGGGCAAGTAAAATTTCACACTACGGGCACCCGGCAACATTTCTCACTCTCGCCCTGGTCTACGCACTGAATGTTTGTCTGCTGATTTTGTTCCTGGCAAGTTTTCACTTCAGCTCCTGGCATTGGCTGGTCCTATTCCTGGCGCTTAAAACTTTTGCCGAATTTTTCTTCGTTTCCAAAGTCGCCGGTTTTTTTCAGCAACGAGCGCTCCTTAAATATTTTATTTTCTGTCAGCCTTTTCATATTGTTTATACAGTGGTCGCAGGTGCATTTGGGCTGTTTGGAAAATACAATTGGAAGAATAGAATGGTGAAATAGAGCGTGAAAGGGAAGAATTTGAAAGGTTGATGGTATATATACAATTAGTAAATCTATCCTGTAGTTGGGATTTTTTATATTCTATCTTTAAAAATTATTTTGGAGTTGCAATAACCATTGATTTAAATCAAACGCGAACCTGCACATAAAGTCCATCAACTGTCAGCCATATACCATCAACCTATTGACAAGCGCTAATTCACCACAACCAACTGTCTGGCGGCGATTGAAAAAAATCCCCGGCGCCGTTTTCGGCATCGCGCTTATAGCCATTTCCGTAGTTGTAGCTGTTTTTGCTTATGTGCTTGCTCCTGACCACAGTCCGGATGCCAACCGGATGACTTTGGAAATCGGCGGACAAAAACCCGGATTTAAACAACCCTTTCTGCTACTAAAAAAGCAACGGCCCATAGCCGGAAAATCCGGCATTGCGGAATTATTTACGGGTGCGGATGACCGCTATGATTACATACCCATTACGGCCTATGAACAACAGGGCGATAGCCTGATCGTGCGTAAATTTATAGATGAAGGCATCAGCGAACGCCGGTCGTTCTATCATTTACCATCAGACCGGGATATGCAGATTCAAAAGAAAACGTTCTGGTTGGGGACAGACCGCTATGGCCGGGATATCCTCAGCCGGCTGATCATCGGTGTGCGGGTTAGTCTGGCTGTCGGCCTCATCACCTTAATTCTCTCTCTCAGCATTGGCATCCTGCTCGGTGCTATGGCCGGCTATTTCGGAGGAAAAATAGATACTATCATCATGTGGTTTTTGAATGTGATCTGGAGCATTCCCACCTTGTTGCTGGTATTTGCGTTGACGCTTCTTTTAGGCAAAGGATTCTGGCAGGTGTTCATTGCGATCGGATTGACCATGTGGGTAAATGTGGCACGCATTGTACGCGGACAGGTTCTTGCTGTAAAGGAACTGGAATATGTAGAAGCTGCGCGGGCCTTGGGATATTCTACCGTCAGGATTATCGGAAGACATATTCTTCCCAATATACTGGGACCTGTGATGGTGATTGCGGCGTCCAACTTTGCCTCGGCTATCGTGATCGAAGCCGGATTGAGTTTTTTAGGTATTGGTGTTCAACCGCCGCAGCCCAGTTGGGGATTGATGATCAAAGAAAATTATAATTTCATCATAACCCATAATCCAATGCTTGCACTTGTTCCCGGGTTTGCAATCATGTTGCTCGTGCTGGCATTTAATTTATTGGGAAACGGATTGAGGGATGCACTGAATGTGAAAGAGTGAATTATCAGCGATGATCACGGCTCTTTATAAACCGGAACATTGCGGTTGAAGCTTTCATCCAGGGAAATAAATGTCTCCGTACGTTCAATACCTTTTATTTTCTGCAATTCATCGTGAAGAACAAAGCGAAGCTGCGTGATGTCCTTGCACACAATTTCAGCAAACATGCTGTAATTGCCCGTAGTGTAATTCAGTCGCACGATATCGGGAATCCTCCGCAACTCTTTAGCAACTGAATCATAGAGAGAACTTTTTTCCAGATAAATACCAATAAAAGCAATAACATCGTACCCCAGATGCTTTAGATCAACATTCAGTTTAGTACCTTTAACAATACCAAACTCCTGGAGTTTTTTAATCCGCACATGGATAGTACCTCCTGAAACAAAAAGTTTCTTTCCCAGATCAGCATAGGAGATTTCTGCATTTTCCATCATTTCATGAATGATTTGCAGGTCGAGTTTGTCCAAATTAAATTTTGCAGCCATTTTAAAGATGGTTTTTAATAATATTCAATAAATATAACTAATTTTTGAATATCTTCGAATAATTTAAAACTTTTATTAAATATAATTCAAAGATTAGCCGATTTACCTTAATATTGCATTGTCTCTGCCTTACGGCAGGGACTTTACTGTGGAGTGATGAAATTTGGCAGACATGCCCTCTTGTCTCGGGGGTGGGGATCACAGGATAAACATAGCATAATGCCGGTAATGCTGCAAAGCATGGCCGACTGGGGTTGACCACCACTAACATTGTGCTAAGGCTAACTGCCCCGTGGAGGTTCGAATCCTTCCTCTACAGCTTGAAAAGCCCTGGAATTTGGATTGGATCCGAGTTTCAGGGTTTTTGGATTCGTCTGGTTGGCTATCCAGTTGGCTGATTTAAGAATTAAATTTTACATGAAAATAGTCACAGCGTTACCCCTTTTGCTTTTGTCCCTATGGGGGAAGAGTCAATCTCTCAGTCCTGAAAGAATTTCGAAAATTAAAGAAGCTACTGTTCGAATCACAATTGAAGGTTCCCCTTCTGTGGGGACAGGATTCTTTATAAACGACAACGGTGCTATTATTACCTGTTACCATGTAGTAAAGCCTGCAATTTTTGCAAC